>CAYGZI010000186.1:0-9621 GCA_964354245.1 uncultured Planctomycetaceae bacterium | reverse complement strand
TACCGAATTTGAGATTTCACGAGGCTGGAGACCGTGCCATGAGGACTGCTGTGGTCATCACTGAACCGGGCGGACAAGTGGTCCGCCTGCCCGAGGACTGCCGGCTGGAGGGCGATGAGGTATTCGTCGAGAAAGTGGGGCCATCGCTCGTGCTGATCCCGAAGAATGCGGATCCGTGGCAATCGCTGACCGCGAGTTTGGATCTCTTCTCGGAGGACTTCATGGAGGATCGTGTTCAGCCACCGCTCCAGTATCGTGAGTCGGTGTTCCCGTGAAGTACATGCTCGACACCCTGATCGGGGCCCACGCCCTCAGCCTCGGCGTGACGCTCGTGACAAACAACACTGCCGAGTTCTCTCGCGTGCCTGGTTTGGCGTTGGAGGATTGGACTCGACCATAGCGGGTGAAGTGGTCCACCGGCGTGGCCCGCCCCCAGACCAACTCCGCCCGCTCTACGATCGGGCACGAGCGGCACTGGCCGATGAGGAAATCGAGCGCGCGCGTCGCGAGCCCCGGGGGCCCACGACGGCGGAGGTTCTCTCGCGGCTGAGAGACCAATGAGTTACACCGTCACGTGGAAGCAGTCGGCCACGGACCAGCTCGCCGTGCGCGGCGCCGTGGAGCATCCCTGACAAGGGAAACTGGTGCTATCGCTGTCTCCCCCTCGATCTAACGCCTCTGCGCTCTCTGCGTCCTCTGCGGTAGATATGTGTACTGCTGAACCGCAGAGGACGCAGAGCAGCGCAGGGGGGAGAGCCGCCCCCTTGCCCCGCAGGGCCCGTGCCGCCATAATCGCCAACACCAACCCGCCAAGACCAGTGCCTCAACACCCGCTGGCTCAGACCGCCAAGAAGGAGAGCACCATGCGACTGAGACTCATTGCGGTGATCGCGCCTTTGCTCATCGCGGGCGCGCTCGGGCCCGCCGCGGCCGTGCGCGCCACGGACGTTGTGGTCGATGGATCCAAGCGGCACCAGACCGTGGAAGGCTTCGGCGCGTGTCTCATCGCATGGATGGACCGCTTCCGCGAGCTGTACCGGACCGAGGAGTTTCAGCGGATCTACGTCGAGGGAGTCGGCTGCACCATGCTCCGCGTCAATATGTGGGGCCCGACCCTGCGGAAGCCGGTGGATGACTGGACCAAGATCCGCGGCGAGGATTTCGACATGGGCGCCGACGGCGGCCGGGCCCAGATCTTCGTCGATTTCGGGCGCGGCATCCGCAAGATCAATCCCCAGATCAAGATCATCGGCACGGTCTGGAGCCCGCCGGCCTGGATGAAGGTGAACAAGTCGATCACGGACAAGAAGTCGAGTGCCATCCGGGCGGGCGGCTACGGCAGCAACACCAACCGGGTGGACCCCAAGTATTTCAAGCACTTCTGCAAGTGGATGGTCGAGTACGTCAAGCTCCACGACAAGCAGGGCGTGCCTTTTTATGCCGTGAGCCCCGGCAACGAGGTGCAGTTCTCCCAGTCCTTCGAGAGCTGCGTCTGGGACGGCCGCGACTTCGCGACAATCGTCGTCATGCTCCGCGAGATGCTCGACGCGGAGGGCTACCGGCAAGTCAAGGTCTTCGGGCCCGAGACCATGACCAGCCACCTGTATGAAGGCGGCACGGGCTCGTACGTCAAGGCCCTGCTCGCCGATCCGAAGGCCCTGGAGGCCATCGGCGTCTTTGCCACCCACGGCTACGAAGACGGGGTGAAGGCCGAGATGTCGGCCAATTCGTCCCGCCGGTTTTGGGACCTGACTAAGGACACCGGCAAGCCCTTCTGGATCACCGAAGGGGGCACGGGCGCACACGACTGGCCCGCCCCGATCCAAAAGGGCATCGGCAACGCCCTTCACAATGCACTGGTGGCGGGCAACTGCTCGGCCTTTGTCCCCTGGCAGATCACCGAGCGCAACAAGTCGATCCACGCCATCATGATGATGAGCACGTACACCCCCAAGACCTACACCGCGATGCACTACACGAAGTTCATCCGGCCCGGCGCCCGGCGGATCGACGCCGAGCCCGGCTTCGACGCCGTTCAGGCGGGCGCATTCTTGCACCCGGACCGCGGCGAATTCACCCTCGTGGCGATCAATTCCACGGACCGGGAGCAAACCCTGAACCTGACTTTCCGCAACCTCAAGGGCCTGTCTTCGCTCAAGACGTATCGGACTTCGGCGTCCGAGAGCCTGAAGCCCGCGGGCGACGTGACGGTGAAGGACGACAAGGCCACCTTCCAGATGACGCCCCAGAGCATCGTCACGTTTTCGGGCAAGACGAAGCCGGACGGGCTCCTCTTCAGCGAGAGCTTCGAGGACTCGGACCTTGCCAAGCGGGGCTGGTACGACGGGAGCCAGTTCCGCATCGCCGGCGGCGCGCTGGCCGGCAAGGGCTGCATTGAGTACGAGTGGGCCGACGGCGCCACGAAGGTAAGCGGCTCGTCGCCCGTGCGCCACTTGTTCGAGCCCACCGACGAAGTGGCCATCCGCTTCTACCTCAAGCTCTCCAAGGGCTGGGGCTGGAGCGGCCAGAACTTCCATCCGCACCTGACGCACTTCCTCACCACCGAGAACCCCAAGTGGCACGGCCCCGCGGCAAGCCACCTGACGCTCTACATCGAGCCGGTCGGCGGCAAGCTCCGCCTGGCCGCCCAGGACATCCAAAACGCCGCCGCGCCCCACGGCCTGACCCAGGGACCGCTCCGGGGCGGCTACAACGGGAAGCTCTACGACAGCAAGGAAGTGCTCTATAGCGACGACCAATGGCACTGCGTCGAGGCATACTTCAAGCTCAACACGCTCGACCTCGCAAACGACCGCCCCAACCCGGACGGCATCGTGCGCGGCTGGTTCGACGGCAGGCTCGTGGTCGATCGCACGGACGTGATCCTCCGCTCGACCGACTTTCCCAAGATGAAGTTCAACCAGTTCCTCATGGCCCCGTACTTCGGACCCGGACTGTTGCCCCACGCGCAAAAGCTATGGATCGACGAGTTGGCCGTGGGCACCAGGCGAATCGGACCTCTGGGCGGGAAAAGGTGACAGGCACCTTTTGCCTGAAAGGCCCAAAGGGTGCTTCGCACAAAAGGTGCCTGTCACCTTTTCTCCTTTTCTCCGAGAAAGGACCCGACGGGAGAAAACCCGTAGGGCCGGCTCTGCCGGCCAACGAAGACTGCGGCACCCGGACCAGATTGACGGAGAGACGCCATGCCGCGCATCCACCGCCTCTGCCTCCTCGGATCGACGATCGTGCTGCTGGCCTTCGGAGGCAGCGCGTGCGGAGCCGGCAGCGTCCGTTATCTCTCGCCCAGCGGCAGCGACCAAGGCGGCGACGGCTCCCGCGCGAGGCCGTGGAAGACGATCCGCCACACCACCGACCGCGTGCCCGACGACGGCTCGGCCGTCATCCTGTTGGCCGGCCTGTACAGCGGGGCTCAATCGGTCGGGCGTCATTTTGAGAAGGTCTGTACGGTGCGGGCGGAGAAGCCGTACGCCGCGCGGCTCCGCAGCCCCGCCGCCGGGACGCGGGCCCTCTCCTGCTACGACTGCTCGAACGTGACGTTTCAAGGGCTGGAACTCTTCGGCTCCGGCTCGACCAAGGGGGAATACGTCGTTCACGTCGGCTCCGCCCGCGCGCACCATATCCTGTTTGAAGACTGCATCATCCACGACAGCTTTCAGAACGACCTGGTCAAGGTCAACGACTTCACCCATCACGTCACGTTCTGCGGGTGCCTGTTTTTCAACCCGAACGACCGCGGAGGCGACGAGCACCTGGACATCAACACCTGCACGGACATCGCGGTCGAAGACAGCATTCTTCTGAACGACTATGCGGGCAGCGGCCGCCGCGGCGCCAACCAGAGCCACTCGTTCATCGTAGTCAAGAACTCGGGCTCCACGCCCAACGTCACGCAGCGCATCGCGCTGCGCCGGAACATATTCTTGAGTTGGCAGGGGCGCACTGACCAGGCCTACGTCCTGCTGGGCGAAGACGGCAAACCGTTTGACGAGGCCCGGCAGGTGACGATCGAGAACAACCTCTTCATCCACGACTCGCCCGTGCGTTGCTGGGGGACCCTGCTGCTGAAGGGCGGTCTGAGAGACGTCACCTTCCGCGCCAACACGGTCGTGGGACACCCGGCCATGTCGCCGTACTCCGGCGCGTTTGCGGTCATGTGGTTGAGGATCGAGAAAAACCCGCCGATGGGCGATATGCTCTTCGCGAACAACATCTGGTGCGATCCCACGGGGCAGATGCCTCGCTTTTCCCGGGGCGAAGCCAAGCTCTTCGAGCCCGGCAGCAAGCAGCTCATCCGAAACAACCTCTACTGGAACGGCGGCAAGGAGATTCCATCCGAGGAGAAGGACGTTTTTTCGCCGGCCCGCGACTCCAAGCGACTCTTGGCCGACCCGCGGCTGGGCAGCCTTGCCCAGCGCCCGACGCTGCCGCGCTTTGACCCTGCAAAGGGGCAGTTCCTCTCCGGCCAAGAGACGATCCGCGGCGAGTTCGAGCGGCTGGTGGCTCAATACGGGGCGATTGCGGCCGACAGCCCCGCCGTCCATGCTGCGGACCCCTCCACGATGCCCGCCGACGACATCCTCGGCAGGCCGCGTGGCTCCGCCCCGGACATCGGGTGCTTTGAGGCGGCCCCGACGCGGTAGGCGTTATTCCACCGCGAACGTGCGGATCTTCCACGGCTGGATGCGGAAGGCAAGACGGCCGTTGCGGATGGCCGCCTCGCCGGTCTTGCGGCCAAGCAGGTCGGTCTCGACCGCGCCCTTGAGGGGCCGGGCCATCGCCGCGGCGGCCCGCAGCCGGTCTGCATTGGTCAGCTCGCCGGCGTGGGGCCAAAGCAAATGCCGGTACTCCGCATAGAGCGGCCAGCCGTATTCCCGCGTCTCGAAGGTCAAGTACGGCCAGCGGTGCTGGGCCCGCAGCGTCGCCACGAGCGGACCCGTGGCCAGCCAATCGAGCTGGCCCTTCGAGGTCGCGCTGTCGTAGCGGGCGGGTGGGGAGGGCTTGCGCGAGAGATTCGGGTTGGGCCTGCCGGTGAAGTGCGGGAAGGCCCCGCGCTTGGCGTCGAGTGTCTCGCGTCCGGATTTCTTGTGGACCAGGCTGGCCACGGCCCCGGTCGCCGGATCGAGTCCGACGCGGACGTGCTCGTTCTCCAAGAGCAGCTTGGACTGGTCGATGCGAAGGCTCGTTGCGGCGATCCGCACTTCCTTCATTCGTTAGAAACGCGCGCTGCGGGATCGCCCCCCTCGCCGGCCTGCGCTGCCAGTTTGATGTAGATCCCGTCGGCCACGACGCCCGAGCCGTCTTGGCGGGACGAATCGAGGTCCAATTGCCCGAGCTCGCCGAGTGGAGCGAGGACCGCGTCCAGGCCGGCGAATTGGAGCAGGTCCCGGATGCTGACCTCATCGTCCAGGAACATCTGCCCGCCGGCCGAGCCGGCCACAAACTCGATGGCTGCCGACGGCGCTGCAAAGTCAAAGCTCGCGCCGCCGTCGTCCAGCCCGAGTCGCCGAAGCCACGCCCGGATGTATGCCTCGGCAACCGGCCGTCCGATGAAGGCGTGGCCGCGGGACACGGAGACGTAGGCATCCTGGGCCAGGGGCCGGCCCATCCGCTCATGCAGGGTCTGGCTTGTGGGAGCGAAGTAGACCCGCATGGGGCGGCCCGATTCCGCCGCCGGGCTCCAGTGCCAGCATGCGTCTTCCTGCGGCAACTGAACGCGGGACGCGACCACCCCGGGGCAAACGAACTGGATCATGGCCAGTGCATGATCCCTGGGGTCCAGACGGTATTCCTCCAGCCGGCCTTCGCCGACGTAGGTCAGGACCAGGGGCTCTCGTCCGTCGCTGTTGGCCGCCTGGGAGGCGAAGCTGAACGGCTTCAGCTCGAGGTGGGCCAGATACGCCGGCAGGACCAGCGCTGCCGCGTAGCCTTCCACCGCGCTTCCGTCGATCAGTGCCCACAGCGAGAGCATTGGGAAAGGACTCCCCCACGGAGCGATTCGCGTGCCTCGGGGTAGGCTACTTTGCGGCGGTTTCCTTGTCAATCGGGGCCTTGCGGACGGCGGCCCGGGGGGCTATGGTGCATGGCGGCTGTGCTACAAGGTAAGTGCCACAAGGAAAACCATCATGCTCAGAACTGCAATCGCAATCCTGCTGACCGCCGCCTCCGCGGCCTCGGGGGCGGAAACCGTGGTCTGGCAGATCGGCAAGCCCGACCGGAGCTACAAGGAATTTGCCATCGCCGGAGACTATCCCTCGTACGCCAAAAAGTTCCTTGCCAAGCCGGTGGTGTTCGAGGTCGGCCGGAGCGACCCGGCGGCCGATTGGCCCTTTATCCAGCCCGGCCCAACCGACTCCTGGGCCGGCAGCCGCGTCCACCCGCGCACGATCCGCTTCCAGATGGCCGACCAGCCGCAAGGCGTGTTCAAGCTCCGCATCGAGCTGGCCGACGTGCAGGCCATGGTCCCGCCGCGGTACACCGTGGGCATTGCAGGCCGCGCGGGCCAGTTCCGGCTTCCGGCCGGGGGCGGCGACGCCTCGTTGGCCAACCCCCAGGCCGGCAAGCCGCACAAGATCGAGACCGCGCTTCCCGCCACCATGTTCAAAAAGGGCGTCAACGAGATCGTCCTCTGCTGCACCGAAGGCTCGTGGGTCCTCTACGACGCCGTGACCCTGCTCAATGACCCTGCGGCCAAGACGCCCGAGCCCGACGTGCAAGACCTGAGCGTCGCCGCAACGCCGTTCTACATCCGCCGCACCCAGGGGGTATCCGGACGGGTCCGCCGTGCTGTGGACGTGACGGCCACCGTCACGTCGCCGTTGAGCGATCTTCTCCTGCGGGTCGAGGCCGGCGGCGAAACCATCGAAGTCCCTGTCAAACCGCTGTCGCTCTTCGGCTCGGTGAGCCAGGAGGTCGGCGTGCCGGACGCACCGGGGCCGCTGGAGGTGAAGGTCACGGCCACGGTCGCCGGCCGCTCGAAGACGGCCACGGCCCGGATCGAGCCGCAGCGCAAGTGGCGGATCTTCGTGGCCCCCAGCTCGCACACCGACGTCGGCTACACCCACATCCAGCCTGAATGCGCCGAGAGACACAACCAGAACGTCGATACGGCGATCGACCTCTGCGCCAAGTACCCCGACTTCAAATGGAACCTGGAGGTCGCCTGGCAGGCCGAGAACTACGTAAACTCCCGCAAGGGCAAGCGCTTGGAGGATTTCCTCCGGCTGGCCAAGGAAGGACGGATCGGCGTGCAGGCCCTCTACGCCAACATGCTCACCGGGCTCTGCTCGCACGAAGAGGCGTGCCGCTTCTGCGATTTCGCCCACCAGCTCAGCCGCAAGAGCGGCATTCCCTATTCCAGCGCGATGATCAGCGACGTGCCCACCCAGGAGGCCTCGCTGCCGATGATCCTGGCCAACTCGGGCATCAAGTACTTTTCGAGCGGGATCAACAACACCCGCGGTCCCACGTTCACTCAGATGTACAGCAAGTGCCCGGCCTGGTGGGAAGGCCCGGACGGCAGCCGCGTGCTGATGATGTGGGTGCCGGGCTATGCCCATGCGTCCGGCTGGGGCATGGACCAGAGCGTGGAGGCCGCCCGGGGGCACGTGCTCGGCGCGCTCCGCGGGTATGAGGCCCGCAAGGACTACCCGTACGACGCCGTCTTTCTCCACGGCGCGGTCAGCGACAACGTGGCGCTGAATCCCAAGCTCGCCGAGGTGTGCAAGGAGTGGAACGAGCGGTACGAGTTTCCCAAGATCATCCTCTGCCGCAACGCGGAGTTCTTCGAGTACGTGGAGAAGAACTTCGCCGACAAGCTGCCGGTCTATCGCGGCAGCGGCGGGACGTATTGGGAGGACGGGGCCGGGTCGTCGGCCATGCAGACCACGATGGTGCGCCGCGCTCACGAGACGATCGCCAACGCCGAGAAGCTCTTCGCCCTGACGAGCCGGATCGATCCCAAGATCAAGTACCCTCGCGACGAGCTTCACGCCGCTTGGAGGAACTGCCTGCTCTACGACGAGCACACCTGGGGCGCCCACTGCTCGATCGATCAGCCGGACAGCGAGTTCACCAAGGCCCAGTGGAAGATCAAGGCCCAGTTCGCCGCGGATGCCGAGAGGCAGGCCGTCGGACTGCTGGCCCGAGGAACGGAATCGCTCCGGTCCCTCGTGCCAAGCGACGGTCAGATGCAATTGCTCTTGTTTAATCCCGCAACCTGGCTCCGCAGCGAGGTGGTTTTCGCCTGCATTCCCCCGGGAACGGCGCTCGCGAACGAAGGCGCCCCGTGGTGCAAGATGGCCGACACGACGGAAGGGTCGATCGTCGCCATATCCGACGACGTCGCCAGTTGCGGGTACAAGCTCAAGAGGCTAGTGCCCGCCCGCCCGGAGGACCTGGAATCGTATAAACCGCAGCCCGTCGAGGGAAACACGATCGAGAGCCGCTTTTATAGCGTCACGTTCGACCCGGCGACCGGTGGTATCGCGAGCATCGTGGACAAGCAATCGGGCCGCGAGTTGGTGGACCCCAAGGCACCCTACCGGCTCAATCAGTATCTCTACGTGGCCGGCGGCAAGGGGACGCGGATCGTCGAGAACGGGCCTGACCCGAAGCTGACCATCTCCACGCCGCAGAAGGCCACGCTCCGCCGCTACAAGCTCGGTGTTCTAGGCGAAATGATGGTCGTGGAGACCTCCTGCACCATGACGCCCAAGATCACCAGCACTGTGTACGTGTGGAATGACAGGAAGCGGATCGACGTCGAGAACAGACTGACGAAGACGCAGACGTACGACAAGGAGGCGGCCTACTTCGCCTTCCCGTTTGCCGCCCAGAAGCCGACGTTCCGCTATGAGGTCCCCGCGGGCGTAGTCTGCGCCAACACGGACATGCTCCCCGGGGCGTGCCTCGACTGGTTTACCGTGCAGCACTTTGTGGAGATCGACTCGCCCGAGGGGGCCGTCACGTGGGCCACGCGCGACGCCCCGCTGGTGTGCTTCCAGGACATCAACCGCGGCAAGTGGCAAACGAAGCTCGATTTCACCAACGGCCACATCTACGCCTACCTGATGAACAACTACTGGTTCACCAACTACTTGGCCGGTCAGGGCGGCGACTACGGATTTCGCTTCTCGATCACCAGCCGGCCAAAGGCCGACCGGGTTGCCTCGGCCCGCTTCGGCTGGGAGGTCTCCAACCCACTGGTTGCCTTCCCCATGAAGACCAACCCCACCGGGCCATTGACCGCCCCATCCGGCAGCCTGGTTTCCATCGACGAGCCGAACGTCTTCCTCGTGGGCGCCCGCCGGGCGGCCGAGGGCGAAGGGCTCGTCCTGCGGCTCTGGGAGCTGACCGGCAAGCCGACCACGGCCCACGTGCGCCTGCCGCACATCCCGCTGAAGAAAGCCACCGCCTGCAACCTGGTGAAAGTGCCGCAAGGCCCGCTGGAATTCCGCGACGGCACGATCGCCGTCCCCATCCGCGGCTCCGGCCTGGCAACGGTGCGCGTGGAGTAGACGCGACCACACATGTAGCCTGGGTACACAGGGCTACTGCAAAATGCAAACTCCTATCGCTAGAGGAGATTGCCAGTCACCCCCA
>CAYGZI010000185.1:0-9643 GCA_964354245.1 uncultured Planctomycetaceae bacterium | reverse complement strand
AGGACAAAGAGCAGCCCCACGGTGGCGACCAGCGAGAGACTATAGGCAAGCCACGCGACCCAAGGACGTAGGGGGGGACAAGCGCAGCGCAGTCCCACCAAGACTGCGCCCGCTTCCTGGTGGGACTCCGCTTCGCTTCGTCCCACCCTACCGTTTCGTCCCCCCTTACGCTCAAAGCAACCGAAGACCAGCACGACCGCCACGCACAGACCGATCCCGCCGGCCACAAACACCGGGGCGAAACAGACGCTCAACCCGACCGGCAACAGGGCCGCCGCAACCCACAACCATCGCGGCCTCTGCGGATCGGCCCGCCACTTGACCGCCGCGGTCAGAAGCAACACCGCGACCAGGACGTCGCCGCTATAGGGTTTTGCTTGCGATGCGTACCGGACCAGCGGGTACGCGACCGAGAACATGCCCACGGCCAGCAATCGCCCCGTCCCCGCAAGCACCAACCCCGCCAAGTAGCGGAACGCCACCAGGCTGGCCAGCCCGCACACAAACGGGAAGAGCCGCAGCGCATATTCCGAGAATCCCAGCAGCCTTTGGATCGCCCATTGGACCCACAGAAAGCCAAGCGGACAGACTTGGCGATATTCGAGCGGTCCCATGAGGGCGGCGGGGCCGCGATCGAGGTAGTTGACCGAGAGAAAGGCCTCGTCCAGAAACAGCGGAAAACAGAGCAGATACCGGACCGAGAGGGCCACCGCGCCGAGCCCGACGAACCACCAGGTCCATCGGTCCACCCGTCGTGGATTCCAGAAGTCGTGTTCGGCCAGCGGCGCGGGCGTTTCATCCCTCAAGGCAACGACTCCCGTCCCGGCACAGGGGAAGGCGAACGAGCGGGAATCATTCTACCCGCCGGCAGGCTGCGGAAAGAAGAACGCTGGCACTTGGACCGGTACGCGGCCCAGCGTCCGTAGGGCCGGCTTTGCCGGCCGACCATTCCTTGACGCCCGGGACAACTGGCCGGCGGAGCCGGCCCTACACTTGCTCTATCGTCTCGCAGTCCGCTACACTAC
Organism: uncultured Planctomycetaceae bacterium; assembly: GCA_964354245.1. Taxonomy (GTDB): domain Bacteria; phylum Planctomycetota; class Planctomycetia; order Pirellulales; family Thermoguttaceae; genus CAYGZI01. Next base: position 8,618 of record CAYGZI010000185.1, on the reverse strand, counting down.
CGCCGGTTCGACAAGTGAAGTAGTCCGTAGGGCCGGCTTTGCCGGCCGGCCATTCCTTGACGCCCGGGAGAACTGGCCGGCGGAGCCGGCCCTACATTTGCTGATGGCTGACGGCTGATAGCCCACGAGCCGGAGGAAAACATGCTGAGCGAGTTTGTCCGCGGGCTGACCGTTGAGACGGCCTTCAACGTGCTGGCCCGGGCCAGGCAATTGGCTGCGGCCGGAAAACGGATCATCGAATTGGAGATCGGCGACAGCCCGTTTCCCAGCACCGCAGCGGCCAAACGGGCAGGGATGGCCGCGATCCAGGCCGACCAGTCCCACTACTGCCCTTCGGCCGGCTTGCCCGAATTGCGCCAGGCGGTCTCGGAGCACGTGAACCGCGAGCACGGACTGAACACGACGGCCGCCAACGTCGTCGTCGGCCCGGGGGCCAAAATCTTCGAACTCTTCTTTTGCGAGACGTTCCTCGACCCGGGCGACGGGGTCCTGGTGTTCAGCCCGTATTTTCCCACGTACGTGCCGAACATTGCCCGGCGTCAGGCCCGGGTGTGGCTTTCGGACCTGAAGCAGGAGCGGGAGTTTCGGCCCAACCTGGACGACGTGGAGCGGTTTTTGCGGGAAGACCCGCACCCCAAGGCGATCTTCCTGAACAGCCCCCACAACCCGACGGGCGGCGTGGCCACGGAGGAGGACCTTCAGAACCTGGCCGACCTGGTCCGAGGCCGCGACGTGGCCGTGTTCAGCGACGAGCCCTACGACCGCATGGTGTGGCGGGGCCGGCACCACTCGATCGCCGCCTTGCCGGGGATGCTCGACCGGTGCGTGGCGGTCTACACGCTGAGCAAGTCGTACAGCATGAGCGGCTGGCGCCTCGGCTATGCCGTTACCAGCCCCGAGATTGCCGAGGTCCTGGCGAAGCTTATCAACACGTCGCTTTCCTGTACGCCGCCGATGGTGCAGTTGGCCGGCATCGCCGCCCTGGAAAGCGACGACGAAGAGAGCCGCCGCACCATGCAATTGTTCCGCGAAAAGGTGGAAATCCTCGTGCGCGGGCTGAACCGGATCGAAGGCGTGCGATGCCTCGATCCCGGCGGGACGTTCTACGTCTTTCCCTCGGTCTCGCCGATCTGCAACCGCTTGGGGATCACTTCGCACGGGCTGGCGATGTATCTGCTCGAAGGGGCCGACGACCAACTGGGCGTGGCGTGCCTGGGGGGCGAGTGTTTCGGCGAGGCGGGACGCGGCTTCCTGCGCTTCAGTTGTGCCGAGCCCAACGAGCGGCTCCGCGAGGCCCTGGAGTTCTTCCCCGTCGCGTTGGCCCGGGAGGAGCGGGTCGAAGCGTTCTTGGAGCAGAACCCGCGGTTCCGCTTGTCGTCGCCATATCCGCTTTGAGAAAAGGGCTTGCCTGGCGGCAAGCCGTGGCACACCCCATTGCCGCCCTGGCAGACAGGTATGTCCGGCCCTGGCAGACAGGTATGTCCGGCCCTGGCAGACAGGAATGTCTGGCCCTGGCAGACAGGAATGTCTGGCCCTGGCAGACAGGAATGTCTGCCCTCCCGGTCACGCGCGGACGAATGGGTTGTCGCGTTTCTCCCGGCCCACGGTCGTCTCCGGACCGTGACCGCAGTAGAGCACGGTGTCGTCCGGAAGAACGTAGAGCTTCGAGCGGATGCCGGCCGCCAGGGCGTCGAAGTCGCCGTCCGGGAAATCGGTCCGCCCAATGCCCCCCGCGAAGATCACGTCCCCGACAAAGGCCCGGATAGGCGTCTGGTCCTTCCACAAGTAGACCACGTGGCCGGCGGAATGCCCGGGGATGGCCTGCACGTGGAGGTCCAGTCCCGCGGCCGAGTAAACGTCGCCTTCGTCCACGGTCGCGTCGGCGGCCGGGCTGACCAGCGGGAGACCGAAAAGTGCCGAGAGATTCAGCCGGGCGTCGGTCAGTTTCGGGGCGTCCCCTCGCCCGATCACCAAGGGGCACTTGGGCCATCGCCGCTTGAGGGCCTCGTTGCCGGCGAAATGGTCGATGTGGCCGTGGGTGTTGAGGATCGCGGCCGGAGTCAGCGCGGACGCCTCCAGGTGCTCGATGATCCGCTCGGGCTCCAGGCCCGGGTCGATCACCAGGCAGTCGCGTCTCCCCCCCAGATGGGCGATATAACAGTTCTCCTCGAAGGCTGCCGACACGACGGCTGCGATCCGAATCTCAGGGCGACCCACAAAATGACCTCCACACGGCGACGCAAGCTGGGTAAACTCAAACGGTTGTCGGAGCGTATTAGGGCAACCGGACTTGAACGGTCGGGCAATCCGGCGGCACAAAGCGAAACATTGTAATTCCCGGCAGCGAATTCAGCGATAAGCCCAATGGGGGACTGCGGGGCGTAGACCGCTCGCCCCCGGCTGCCACCGGCGTACCGCGCTTGGGCACGAGGAGTCTTGTTTCCACGGATGGATGCGGCGTGCAAGTGGTCGGCATGCCGAAACGGCCCAGACCCCCAACGGCACCCCCTCAAGGAGTGGATTTCATGGCGTTACGAAAGCTCGCTGGTCCTTGGTCTCCCGGGCTCATGATAGCGTTCGTGACTTTTGGGGGGATCGCGTTGCACGGTTCCTCGCTCTGGGCCCAATCGGGCCCCAAGTCGGACGATAAGCCCGCCTTTCGCGTGGCCGAACGCTCCAGCCCGAACCCCGAGGACCCCCGTGCGCTGCTGGGAGCGGGCCAACCGAATGAACACCCGCTGATGCCCACCCTCCGTTGGGCCAGTCAAGGGCTCCGCGACATAGAGAAGATCCAAGACTACTCCGCCATCGTCGTCAAGCAGGAGAGAATCGACAACAAGCTCAACGAGCCCGAGTACATCCTCACGAAGGTCCGCCACCGCCCCTTCAGCGTCTACCTGCGGTTTCTCAAGCCGGAAGACCTCAAGGGGCAGCAGAGCATCTACCTTGGCGGGACCGTGGGCCAAAAAGGCAAGATGTGGGGCCACGGCAGCGGCATGAAAAAGATGTTCGGGTGGGTGCCGCTCGACCCCACCGGTCCCCTCGCCATGAAGGGTAACCGCTACCCGATCACCGAGATCGGACTCCTCAACCTGGTCAACCGGCTGGTCGAGGTGGGGGAGAAGGACATCAAGTACGGCGAGTGCGAGGTGAAGTTCTATCAGGGGGCCAAGATCAACGACCGCTCCTGCACGTGCATCCAAGTCGTTCACCCCAAACCGCGCAGCAATTTCCTCTTCCATCTGGCACGCATCTTCGTGGACGACGAGATCAATCTCCCCATCCGCTACGAAGCCTACGATTGGCCGGCCAAGCCCGGCGGCCCGCCCGAGCTGACCGAGGAATACACCTACCTCAACCTCAAGCTCAACAACGGCTTCACCGACGCCGATTTCGACATCCAAAACCCGGAATATGGCTCCAGAACCGCACGCTCCGCGCGGCGGGAGCGATAGGCCCTTGCCCAACCCGCGACCTCGTGTTACCCTCGAAGGGGGCACGAGGTCGTTTCGTTTTCTCCGCCGGCGAGCGGCAAAAGGGGACTGGCTCCGAGGCCGCGAGGTGCCTGTCCCCTCTTGCCGTTCCGAGGGTGACGCACAATGCCAAGAGGGGACTGGCTCCGAGGCCCCCGAGGTGCCTGTCCCCTTTTGCCGTTCCGAGGGTGACGCACAATGCCAAAAGGGGACTGGCTCCGAGGTCCCCGAGGTGCCTGTCCCCTTTTGCTTTCCAATCGGCGAGGCTGGCGTATCATGGGTCGCGTCGTCCGCATTGCGCTGGTCGTCTACCTCGCCATCCTCCTCTTGGCCATGCTCTTCGAGAACCAACTGATCTTCGTCCCCAGCAAGTTCCCCGAGGGCTTCTGGCGCCCCGTCGGGCTCGGGCAGGAGGACGTCTGGCTCCAGTCGGCCGACGGCACCAATCTCCACGGCTGGTACGTCCCCCACAAGAAGCCCGCCGCCTTCGTCCTCTTCTGCCACGGCAATGCCGGCAACCTCACCCATCGCGAGCACATCCTCCGCAGCCTGCGCGACGTGGTGGGCGTGTCGGTGTTCATCTTCGATTACCGCGGCTACGGACGCAGCGAGGGGCGGCCCAGCGAAGCCGGCATCCTCGCCGATGCCCGGGCCGCACGCCGTTGGCTCGCCCAGCGGGCCGGCATTGCCGACAGTCAGCTCGTGCTCGTGGGCGAATCGTTGGGCGGAACGGTCGCCGTGGACCTGGCCGCCGACGGCGGTGCCCGCGGCCTGATCCTGGAAAGCACGTTTTCATCGCTGCCCGACGTGGCCGCCTATCATTACCCGTGGCTCCCGCTCCGCTGGCTCTTGCGCACGAGGCTCGACGCCGTCGAGAAGATCAAGGCGTACCGCGGCCCGCTCTTGCAGACCCACGGGGACCGCGACCGCATCGTCCCGGACCAGTTCGGCCGGCGCCTCTTCGAGGCCGCCAAGGGGCCCAAGGAGTTCTTCGTGATTCCGGGCGGCGACCACAACGATCCCCGCGACCGGGCCTACTACGAGAAACTGCGGGCGTTCGTGCAAGGATTGTAGAGCGGTAGGGTGAATATGACGAGGCCGGCAATCTTACCAAGAAGACCGACTGCAACGGCCGCGTGATCGAGTACGTCTACGACGACCTCAACCGCAACACCGAAGAACTCTGGAAAGACGGCCAGACCATTGTCCGCACCATCGCCTTTGCCTACGATGCCGCCGGTCAGCTCAGCGAGGCCTCCGATCCCGACGGGACCATCGACTACACGTACGACAACCTCGGGCGCACCACCAAGACCGTCCAGACCGTCGAGGGGCTCACGCCCAACGTCGAGCTCCGCTATACGTACGACGCCGCCAACAATTGCACCAGCCTTGATGGCCTACCTCGGCGGCGTGCTCAATACCGCCGACGTCTACACCGGCCAATACGACAACCTCAACCGCCTCCGCCGCGTCTACCAGGCCGGGGCCGGCGCCACCGTCACCCCAAAGCTGGCCTACTTCACCTTCGACGCCCTCGACCACCTCACGGTCATCAACCGCGGCGAGTACGACGACCAGGAGGGCTGGAATTGGACCGTGACCGACAGCTACGCCTTCGACGCCGATTCCCGCATGACGGGCCTCACCCACCTCAAGGGCCCCACCACCCTGGTCACCTACACCTGGACCTACGACCGCGCCAGCCGCCCCACGGGCTTCACCTCCTCGCTCGACGACACCCGCGACTACACCTACGACGAGACCGGTCAGCTTCTCACGGCCGACTACGACTACCAGACCGACGAAGCCTATTCCTACGACTCCAACGGCAACCGCACCAACTCGGGCTACTCGACCGGCGACGCCAACCGCCTCCTGTGCGACGGCACGTACACCTACCAATACGACTCCGAAGGCAACCGCACGGCCCGGTTCGTGGACGAGGACTCCAGCGGCACGCTCACCACGGGAGACACGGAGGTCACGGAGTATGCGTGGGACTATCGCAACCGGCTCACCAACGTCACCAACCGCGCCACTTATGGCGGCGACGCCACGCAAGTGGTAGACTACATCTATGACGTAAACAACCGTCTTGTAGGCAGGCTGCTTGACCCCGACAGCGAGGGCGACGAGGAGGCGACCGAAGAGTATTACGCCTACGACCAGACGCCGTTTTCCACCCGGGAAGACGCAGCCCAGATACTCTTCCGCTTCGAGGGCTCTGAACTTTCAGATCTCAAATCCCGATATCTCTGGGCCCCTGTCGTGGACCTGCTGCTATCCGACGAAAAGCTGACCGGCCCGAGCACTCCCGGCGACATCTACTGGGCCCTCGGGGACAACCTCAACACCGTCCGCGACATCGCCCGCTACGACGCCCAGACCGACACCACCACCATCGTCAACCACCGCGTCTTCGACGCCTTCGGCAACCTCACCAGCGAGAGCAACTCCGCGGTCGACCTGATCTTCGCCTTCACCGGCCGCCTCTTCGACGAATCCACGGGCCTGCAAAACAACCTCAACCGCTGGTACGACCCAACCATCGGCCGCTGGCTCTCTGAAGACCCCATCGGCTTCCGAGCCGCGGACGCGAACCTCTACCGCTACGTCCACAATGCCCCCACACAGTTCATCGATCCTTTGGGGCTCTGGAAGATCTTCCGCAACAGGCGACCGACGGCATACGCGCTATCGGAGGGGGGCGACACGATTGAGTCCTTGGCCTACAAAATCGGACTCGAACCGGCCCAATGGGAGAGTAGGGCGACGCCCCCCTCGTGGTATTACATGAAGACGGTCCAGATGCCTGGCGGTGTGACAACCCGGACCGGCGCCTACGGCCCGGCCCTGCGTCTGTCAGACAAGAGGATCGTTCCCCTACCCGCGTCTTCCGACGTTACGACTCTGGAGTTGGCTTCCGGCAATGTGTTCTACATACCCAACACGATGGTCTCGTTATGGATCGGCGACTTGAATTGGTGGGGGATCGGTAGGGGCCTGGTTGGCTGGGGTAACGACAACCAGAAACTCCACTCGCTCGGGTTCTACGTAGTCCCGTACATACATAGCGAGTATGGCTTCAGCAGCAGCGAGATTGTCACACGGTACTTCCAGAACCTGTCCGCGAGGAAGGAACTGCACGGTATGTTCGTCACCGGCCATGGCAACTGCACCTCCTTCGGCGAGAAGAAGGCCTGCGGTCTGACGATCTATTACCAGCAGATCCGCGACTTCACGAACTATAAGCTCGGCGCTGCAATCATGTATCTCTGCCACGGAGCGTGCGACCAGCCCGGCGTGACAAACGCACGTGACCTCGTTACTTCCCATGGCATCTTTTATGGCCGGACCGACCTGTTCGTACCACTTCTGGACGCGCTGGGCGATATTCGCTTTCCTTGGATCGGCGGGCGACAAGGGACTGGGCATTGGTGGCATGGACAGTGACGCGATAAGGTAAGACCGCAACGCGGCGACGCGTTCGAAGGAGGGGACGCGGGCTGTGCAGTTTTCCGAAGTACGGCGCCCTCGGGGTGGAGGTCCGTATGCAGCGGAGAACGGATACACGCGTAGTGACGACCCGTGGTTCTTGCGTTTTCCCAACACGGAGTATGCGATGAAAGGCACACACGTGAGGAGACAACCCGGCTGTCGGCCGGGGCAAGCATCCCTGGTAGGCATCCGATCTGCGGTGGCGCTCATAGCGCTCGCGGTCGGGGCCTTCGTGGTCCTCGACTTCTTCTTTCACATCACGGGCCGTCTCGGGTTGACGCGTTGGGGCGCAAGCAGCCGCGCTTTCCATGCCCTCCAGGCGGGCGATCTGGAAAAGGCGCTGTACTGGGCAAATCGTACAATCCGGATCGACCCCAACTTCTCGTGTGCGTACGTCGTGCGCGGGCAGGTGCATGAGGCAAGGGGCGATTTCCAACTCGCGGTCAAGGACTTCACACAGGCGCTCGAGTGCGAGACGCCGGAGCGGTCTGCGCGGATATTCCGGGCGCGCGTCTACGAAAAGTTGGGGAGCGTTGATCTCGCGATTGCAGATTACCGGGGCGCTATCCTCCCCATCCTCCGTAGCTCTTACCGGCCCCGTGACGTCGCATGTCAGCGCGCGGGCCGGGGCGGGGACCCTCGGGCATCCCTGGACGAGCTGATTAAATTGTTCGACGACGCCATCCAGCGCAAGCCCGACGATAAGGAACTGCAAACTTGCCGCTCGTGGCTGTTGTCAGGCAAAGAGGATCAGAAGACGGTACGGGAGGAGAAGATCGCAGATCATTGATATTGCCGTTCGCGCCGAAGGGGTCTCATTGGGGTCAGAGCTTGAATAGTGAATAGCGATCCGCGTGCGAGGTCCGTTTCTGTTGTCGAAGAGGGAGATTGCCACGGGCAAGGTGACGGCGTACACTTGGGAAATTTCAGATACCATGAAAGAGCGGGGGTCTCCAAGAAACGTAAGCTTGGCAATTGTGCCAAACCAAGCTTACCCAACTGTTTCCAGGAGCCCCCAGAATGTTATACCACGGTATCGACCAACACAAGAGTCAGTTGACGGTGAATGTTCGCGGCGAAGACGGGGAAGTGGTCCTCAAGCGGCAGGTGAGCACGCAGTGGGAGAAGGTCCGTGCGTTTTTTGCCGATCTTGCCGAGAAGGCCCGGCCGGAAGGCGGCTTTCTGGCGATCCTCGAAGTCTGCGGCATGAACCCCTGGCTGCTGGAGATGCTCAAGAGCTACGGCTGCGCGGAAATCATCGTCACACAACCGACGAACCGGTCCAAGCAGAAGACCGACCGTCGCGACGCGGGCGTATTGAGCCATTTGCTGTGGGTCCATCGGCAGCAGTTCCTCGAGGGAAGGCATCCACTCGGGCTGAGGCGCGTGCAACCATCCACGCCCCAGGAGGGCGACGATCGGCAGTTGACGGCATTGCGTGCGCGGCTGACGAAGAAGCGCACGGCGGTGCTCAACGGTATTCACAAGATGTTGCGGAAGCATAACCGGGAACAAGAGCGTCCGACCAAGCTGTTTCAGACCCAGAAGGTCCGCCGCTGGCTGGCAGAGATGGAGTTGCCCGCGATGGACCGGATGGAGATGAACCTGCTGTTGCCGCAATGGGCGATGTTCGACCAGCAGTTG
>CAYGZI010000184.1:0-9669 GCA_964354245.1 uncultured Planctomycetaceae bacterium | reverse complement strand
TGACGCTCCTCGCATGTCGCTTCCGGAGATATGCTGAAGCATAACCTACGGAGAGCGACTCAGACCAGCCACGCGAAGTACGCTACCGTCCCCGCCACGATCGCCACCACGGCGATTGCAGCGATCACCAGCCGCCACGTCCACTCCGTTCTGAAAGCGTCCTGCGGCGGCGCCACGCCGTCGGCAAAGCGGTGGCCGCACCATTCGCATTCCTCGAGGTACTGCGGCGCCATCGGCTCGTCGCAGGTCGGACAGATAAGAAGCGACCGGGATTGCTCCAAGGAAGGCTCGCTCTGGACCTCGTCCGCCAAGCGAAATCCGGTCCCCGCCGTGCCGCAATAGCGGCATTGCACCAGCCGCGGCGCACCGCAGCCCGGACACCGCGGCCACCACGGCGGCACGCCCGGTGGCTCCAACTGCTCCGCCTCCTCGGGCTGCACTTCGCCCGTGCGGGATAGTGACCGCTCGAACTCCATCGCGATCCGCCGGCCGACTTCCGCGTCCTCGGGTGCGACCGCAACGCGGGGGAGCGTCGGCCCGCCGAATGCGAGCCCGCCTTCCAAGGCATCGTTGGTCACCACGGCCTTGATCCCGGCCTCCTCCAAGGCGTTCTTGAGCAGGTGGGCCTCCGGGCCATTGCGGGCACGGTAGATGACTTTGAGCGAATCCATCGGGGCAATCCCCACGTTCTCTTTGGGTCGCGCGAAAAGCGGCGATGAATCGCCGCACTTCAAGAGGCTTCCCCTTCCAGTGGGTGGGGAACAGCCGGTGCGCGGGTTGGCACCGCCTCTGCGCTGAATTATAACTGTCTTGGAGTAAACGGGGTAAGCGGCAGGTGGGCTAAGCCGCAAGCGGCCTCGGCGCGGCACAAGTGCCGCGGCTAAACAGACTTCCTGTTGCCTTGTGAGAAACACCATGCACAGCCCAACGCTTCGCCGTCTGTCGTTCGCCTGGCTTGGTGGCCTGGCGATGTTCGCCGTGCTTGCCTTTGCAGCCGCCGCGTGGGCGGATGCACCCCGCGTGTTGCCGCAAGGGCAACTGCCCCACGACCAACGTCTGGGACCGTTGAAGGACCTCAACGGCTACTTCCCCTTCCAACCTTGCCCCACGCTGGACGCCTGGAAGGTCCGCGCGGAGCGGCTCCGACGGCAGTTGCTCGTGGCCACGGGACTCTGGCCCATGCCCGCCAAGACCCCCGATCGCGCCGTAATCCACGGGAAGGTGGACCGCGAGGGCTACACGGTCGAGAAGGTCTTCCTGGAGAGCTATCCGGGCCATTTCGTCACCGGGAGCCTCTTTCGGCCCAAGGGACGCAGCGGCAAGCTGCCCGGCGTGCTCTGCCCGCACGGCCACTGGGCCAACGGCCGCTTCTACGAGGCGGGCGCCAAGGACCACCGCTGGGCCCTGGTGCGCGGGGAGGAACGCTTTGATACGAGCGGCCGCTATCCGCTCCAGGCCCGCTGCGTGACGCTAGCCCGGATGGGCTGCGTCGTGTTTCATTACGACATGGTGGGCTATGCCGACAGCGTCCAACTGAAACACGGCCCCGGGTTCCGGCCGGAGATGAGTACGCCGCAGAACTGGGGCTACTTCAGCCCGCAGGCCGAAAGCCGCCTGCAAAGCATGATGGGCCTGCAAACCTACAACTCGATCCGTGCGCTGGATTGGCTGAGCAGTCTGCCGGACGTGGACCCCAAGCGGATTGGAGTGACGGGGGCCAGCGGCGGCGGCACGCAGACCTTCATCCTCTCGGCGATCGACGAGCGCCCGGCCGTCCCCTTCCCCGCGGTCATGGTGGGGACCGCAATGCAGGGCGGCTGCACGTGCGAGAACTGTTGCCTCTTGCGGGTTGGGACGGGCAACGTGGAGATTTCGGCGCTGGTGGCCCCGCGTCCGCTGGGCATGACGGCGGCGGACGACTGGACCAAGGAAATCGCCACCAAGGGCCTCCCCGAGCTGAAGCAGCACTACCGGCTCTTCGGCAAGGAGGACTTGGTGATGGCCAAGCCGCTGGTGCAATTCCCGCACAACTACAACTACGTGTCCCGCGCGGTGATGTACCTTTGGATGAACAAGCACCTCAAGCTCGGCCTTGCGGAGCCGATCATCGAGGAAGACTTCAAGCCGCTCTCGAAGGACGAGATGACCGTCTGGGACGACGAGCACCCCAAGCCCCGCGGCGGCGAGGACTACGAGCGCTCGCTCGTGAAATGGATCACCGAGGATTCCCAGCGGCAGATGGAGGCCCTGGTGCCCCGCGACGCCGCGTCGCTGGCCGAATTCCGCCGGGTCGTGGGCGGGGCGGTGGACGCGATGATCGGCCGCGGCCTGCCGCCGACCGGGGCGATCGAGGCGGCTTCGCGCGAGGAGCAGAGCGACGGGGACTGGCCCATGACCAAGCTGCTGCTCAACCATGCGGCCGAAGGCGAGCAAGTCCCCGCCATCCTCCTGGAGCCCAAGCCGGCCGGCAAAACGGTCGCCGTCTGGATCGACAAGCAAGGAAAGCAGGGACTCTTTGAAAGCGCCGACTCGGCCAGGCCGAATGCCCAAGTGCGGGGCCTGCTCGCGGCCGGGATCGCCGTCTTGGGGGTCGATCTGATCGGCCAGGGAGAATTCACCCCACACGGCAAACCGCTGGCCAAGGCCCGGCCAGCCAAAGAGCGCGGCTGGGACCGCTACCTCGGCTACACGCTGGGCTACAACCACTCGTTGTTCGCCGAGCGGGTCCACGACATCCTGTCGGCGGTGGCGTATCTGAAGAGTACGTGGCCGGAAGGGCAGAAGATCGCCGTGGTCGGGCTGGGCGGCGCCGGGCATTGGGTGGCGGCCGCGCGGGCCCAAGCCGGCCCGGCGGTGGACGTCGCGGTGGTGGACACGGCGGGCTTCCGCTTCGCCAAGATCGCCGCCCTGGATGACCCCGACCTGCTCCCCGGCGGGGCAAAGTATCTCGACCTGCCGGGCATCCTTGCCCTTTCAGCCCCGCACCGATTGATCGTGCTGGGAGAGAAGGGGCAAACGCCGCCCGTCGTGAGCGCCGCCTACCGAGCGGCCGGACTGCCGGACAATCTGACCGTCCTCGGCGAGGCGGCCCGGTTGGACTTGGTGAAGTGGCTCCAGTAGGGCAGGCATCTTGCCTGCCGCACAAACAGGAGGGCAGGCATTCTTGCCTGCCGTAGGAGGGCCGCAGTAAGGGCGGGAATTCTTGCCTGCCGCAAGAACAGGAGGGCAGGCATTCTTGCCTGCCGTAGGAGGGCCGCAGTAGGGGCGGGAATTCTTGCCTGCATGCGGCAGACAGGAATGTCTGCCCTCCTGAGTATCGGCAGACAGGAATGTCTGCCCTCCTGAGTATCGGAAGACAGGAATGTCTGCCCTCCTAGGATCAGCGCGGCTTTCGCCTACGGAGCTTCCGGCGACGGAAGGCAGGTCTCGGCCGGTCCGCACGCGGGGCCGCGGCATGGGCCCATCGGGCCACCAGGGCGGCCAACTGCTGGTCCATCCACTGATCGAACCGGCGGAACGAGTCCCGAGAAAGGCGCAGCGGGCCCTCGCCCTGACGCAGGGTGTCGCCGCTGCCAAGTCCGCTCCATTTTTCGGGGTTCATATAGCCTCCCTGTCTCGGGGCGACTGGTCGGCCCCGTTTGCCTCCCCAACCTCTTCTACGCAGGACACGCCTGGGCGGTTCGGGTTCGCCGAACCGAGGAGTGGGGGCCGCACCCGCAGTAAGAAGAGACAAGAAAGAAAAGGCACCCGGTGGGGAATCTCCCGCCGGGTGCTAAGGTAAGGCGATGGAAACGCAGCGGAGTCCTACTTCTTCTCGTCGGATTGCTCACGTTCCTTTTTCGTCTCCTTTTCGCGGGGCCGGTCGCGGTCCTTTGCCACCTCCTTCTCGCGTGGCCGGTCGCGGTCCTTTGCCGCCTCCTTATCGCGTGGCCGATCGCGGTCCTTGGCCGCCTCTTTGTCGCGTGGGCGGTCGCGGTCCTTTGCCGCCTCCTTATCGCGTGGCCGGTCGCGGTCTTTTGCCACCTCCTTGTCGCGGGGCCGGTCGCGGTCTTTGGCGGCACCCTCTCTGACTTCGATCTTCGTCCGGGTCCGTATGGCCTCGGGAGACGGCAGCGGGGTCGTCAGGGCGCTGCGGAGAAACCGCATCCCGCCCGTAAACTCATCGAGACTGAGCGACCCATTCTTGTCGCGGTCCAGGCGCTCGAATAGGACCTTCGGATCGGCCATGGCCCCGCGCTGGCCTTCCTTGGGGCGGTCGGGACGGGACGGCCGGTCGCCCTCCTTGCGCGGAGCGCCTTCCCGATCTGTCATGGCCCCCTTCAATTCCTCCAGCGTGACTTTTTTGTCGCCGTTCTTGTCCGCCCTGAGGATGAGTTGCTTCAACCGCTCCGGCATCTTGTCCGGAAGCTCGTCGGCGCCGATCACACCGTCGCGGTTTGCGTCCAACCGCTTCAGCATCGTTTCCGGGTTGAGACGGTCGGTCTCCTTACGCTCCTGCGCCTGGGCGAAGCCGGGCAGCAGCAGGATCCCGGCGGCCGTCAGACCAGCCAGACACCATCTACGCAGCATTGGGGGTTCTCCTTGGGAATGAGGCTATGGCGGGACGTTCACACACCCGGCGAGGCCGGGCCAGCCACCATCGGTTTCGCACACCGCCCCAGACTTGTCAATCCTTTTGCATCTACGGGGGGGTGGTGCAATGAAGGAAACTGCTGGCCCAGGTCCGATCCCCAGGCGATCAAACCGACCCACCCCCCGACATGGGAGGCCAGATGCCTTGGTCGATCTTGCCAGGTTTGCGACGGTTGCCTACAATCCGGGCCAAACCGGCGAACCTCCAAGTGTGGAAATCCGTATACTAAGACAGAACCTCCGGCATAGCCCGACAAACCGTCTGGCCGCCGGGCCGCCGGAATGCGATAATCGGTGTACGGGACGGGCTCGGCAGAAGTGCTACAGGTCGTGCCGGGTACGTTGTTGTGCCAAGAGGACGCCCGGGGGATTGCTTCAATCCGCTGCGGGTGCGTGGACGATGAGACGGGTGCAGGTGCGAGGCGGCGCGGGCCGCCCGGCGATCATCGGGATCGCCGCTGCATCCGGTAAGCTATGCTTGAAAGGATGAACAGGCGCCTGTCGTAAGGACCAGGGGTCGTAGGGGGTCGATTCGACGCGGATCTCATCCGGAGGCGATCGCTTCGGCAGCGGCCGTGGCAAGCGCCCAATGGCCCGTTCGGGCAGAATCGACTTGACCCGCAGACCCTTCCATTCACGGATGCGACCGTTCGCGTCGTAGACCGCCCGTTCCGATCAAAGGGAGGAGAAGGATGCACGTTTACGGCCCAGCCCAATTGCACGGAGCCCAGCCGATCGGTCCGCCCCATGCGGCGCGCCTGAACCGGCCGGGGGCGCCCCCTTCTTCGGGGCCGATCCAGGACGAAGTCCAGATCTCGGATGCCGGCCGGCTGCTGGACCAGGTCCGCGATCTGCCGGAGATCCGCCAAGACCGGGTCGATCAGATCCGCAAGCAGATCGCCGACGGGACCTACGAGACGCCGGAGAAGCTCCAGATCGCGTTGGACCGGCTCTTGGGGGAGATCGGCTAAAGAAGTAGGTGGCAGGTGGTAGGTGGCATATGGGGTCGCCCCACCTACCATATGCCACCTACCACCTACTTTCTTTAACGCCGCCATGAAGCCCAAGCCGGCCAAAAACTCGTCTCTGCGTTCCGTGCAGGTTCCGGCGCCGCCGGTGGAGCGATTCGCCGAGTATCTCAAATCCCGCGGCAAGCGGGTCACGCGCCAGCGCCACTTGATCGTCCGGCAGGTCTTCAGCCACCACGACCATTTCGACGCCGATGAGCTGATGGCCCACCTGGAGGAGTCGATCGCCCGGCGGAGGCTGAGCCGGCCCACGGTCTACCGCACGCTGGGCGAGCTGGTGGATGCGGGCCTCTTGAAGAAGATGACCCTCGGCGGGCGGAGCGTCTTCGAGCACGACTACGGCTATCCGCGGCACGACCATCTCTATTGCCAGGTCTGCAACACCCTGATCGAGTTCCACAGCGACGCCCTGGAGCGGCTCCGCGACCGGGTGGCCGGGGAGCACGACTTCCAGGTCCTCGGCCACCGGATGTTCGTCACCGGCATCTGCGCCGCCTGCCGGCGGCGGCAGAGGGGTTAGGGGCGAAGGGCGAGCAAGTCGCGGTCGATCGCCGCTCGGGCACCCGTCGGTTTCCGCCCGCGCCGCCTCGCGCCGCACCCACAAGAGTCCGTTGGCGGTCCCTACACCGCGGCAACATGCATAACCAGATGATGACAGGAAAAGGCTGTCGGGGCGTTGGCGTCAGGCAATTTGCTGCGAATGTGTTCAGAGACCCTGTGGGGGCGGTCCTGGAAGTGCGGATGCGGTAACAGTCGCTCTGCGATCTGACCAGCAATGTTGCCGAGAAAGGTCTCTGTCGCTCCGTCCAGCAGGTAACCCACCATCGCGCCTTCCCGGGAGAAGGTGGCATAGCGGCCGGTGAGGAAATTGCCGCGGATCTCGGCAAGGTATGCTCTCACGTCCCGATCGTGGTGCAATACCTTGGCTTCGATCGGCCAGATCGACCCCGGGTAGTCGTAGAGCGCGAAGCCGATGTCCGGCTGCGGCGAACGGGCCCTTCCCCGCTTGCGGGCCGCCTGCTCCGGCGGCTGATGGGAAACGGAAAACGGCTCGTCGCCGCTCTTGCACTCGTCGATTCGGACGGCCAACAAGTGGTTGAGCGATTCCTCCTTGGCCTCGTCGTCGGCCCGCATAGGCACCTCCTGGAAATCCTTCGCGCAGAGCAAGTCGTAGCCGCGCCACACTAAGCCGAGCAGGAGGCGAGACTGATCCTCGCACCAGCGATGGGCAACGTCCTGGAACACCGGCGTGTCGGGCCAACGTCGCTCGAGATACGTGGACCGCGTCATTCCGGCTTCTGCCTCCGGCGAGCTCGGGCACCGGACTGCGTCCAGAGGGCAACGTCGGCGGCGACTTCGTCGGCATCTCGCAGTGCGGCCGACCGCGTCCAGTAGCGGACTTGATCCGGCTTCACGATGTAGACCGTCGGTATCGAGCGTCCGTTGTGGCGAAACTCGTCGTAGACCTTCGCAACCCGTTGATAGAAGATCCCGCCTTCCTGGCGACCGGGGGGCTTAAGGAACTTCGCGTCGAGTTCCTTCAATCGTTGGCAAAGGTCTCCGGCCTCAATCGGCTCTACGGCAATCTCCTCCTTCCCCGGCCAGTCGAGGTGGATCGCGACCAGACGGACCGGCAGGCGGGCGTCGGGATCGTCTTGGTAGATCGTTGCCGAGACCGCCTTGTCCTGCCCGAAACCGGCCTTCAAGACACGAACGAAATAGTCGCAATACGCAGAGAGAGACGGTTCGCGCTCGATTGGGGCTGTTGCGCCGGTGCGCCGTTCGGTTGGCCGACGCCCGGGAGACGATTCATCCCCTTTGAAGTCAGCCATCGTGTACCGGAATAGATCGTCCACGAGCACCCACTCCGCATCTTTCATCCGGAACAGTCGCCGGGCGCGATCATCAACGTCCTGAAACGAGTGGAGTCCCTCAAGGACTCCCGCGCTCGCTTCCACGATTGGCACACTGCGCATCTCGGTTACCAACGGTTCTGGGCGGTACGACGCTAGCCGTCCGCTGGTGAGGAGCAGAAAGTACACCGCCAGCACGCTGTTGTAAGACACGGCAGCGGATTCGAGTATGGCGCCTCTGTCATGAGGGACGTGCGCGGAAATGTAGCTTTGAGAACAAATCACTCCGGTCGCTTCCGGAGACGTGCTGGCAAGCACGGCTCGGAAGCGTCCAATATCCGTGGTCCACCCCTGCTTGATAATCAGTTGGGGTAACTGGAACGCCTCAAAAGACGTTGAGGCCTTGGAATCCGTCCGCGGGTCTTTATTGGTTGGCAGCTTTGTGGGATCCAAGAATACAAAAACGTCCTGCGGAAAGTAGTCCAAGTCTAGAATCGGACGCTCAAGTATCTGCGCCTGTCGTTGTTTTCGATCACCTCGAATGACTCCCTCGCGCGACTTGACGACCCGCGCGGTCTTCAGCTTCTCGAGGCTCGGCCTAGAAGAGAGCCGATGTATCAATGCCAGATCACGTCTCCCCCCCCAAGCCAACGCGGTCCAGACGAAGGGATCCGCAGCCGCTTCCTCGGGCCACACTTGAGAGACGTCGTGCGGCTCGATGATGATCGCATAGCTACCCTCAGAAACGTCGGCGCCGCCCGGGACCTTGACCTGCTTTGGGGAAATGTAGAGCAGCGGCTGGTCGTCTGGGGGGCGCGGTCGCATGGTCACTATGCACGGCGGCGACGTTGCTTTCTCAAACAACTCGAATCGCAACGTCGACAGATTGACGATCTCCTCGACCTTGAACTTGGCGAAGAGTTTCTCGCGAAAACGGTTTGCCGGACCACCGCGATTAAACAACAGCGAGCTCGCTGGCTGGATCATAGAGATGCAGCCGTCCGCTTCCGTCAGCGACGCGGCTTTCGGCAAGAATAGCGTTCCTATGCTCCCGTTCGGGATCGGCCACGATCTCCTCGCGTCACTCGCCCAACGGCGTGCGCTGCGGGTCTCCGTTTTCTCGCCCCAGGGTGCGTTTCCGATGACGAGGTCGTATGTCGCCCCGTCTGCCTCCGTGCTAAACCCTGGCACGTCCTCTTGAAAGAAATCGGCATGGATGAGCCGCGTGCCCCGGAGACGAGGGAACTTGGTGTTCTTCAGGTAGGTCTTGGGGTCAATCTCATCGCACATCGTGAGGTAGAGGCTGAACGATGCCACACGCACCGCGTGCTCGTCCTTGTCAACGCCAAGGAGATTCCGTTCCAGAAGACGTTTGAGAACCGCGGTGGGCAGTTTGTCACCTCCGTGGGCGTTCTTCCAACGTTGAACGAGGCGCTGGTATGCCTTGACGAGAAAGATGCCCGATCCGCAGGCCGGGTCCAGGACCTTCAGGTCCCATTGTTCGCCGTCCCACGGCAGGACGTCGTCTAGTATGAAGTCCACCAGGTGTGCCGGAGTGTAGTACGCCCCTTCTGCCTTGACGAACTGCTCGTAGATGCTGCTAATGAACTCCAAGGGTATTACGTCAAAGGCGTACTGACGCCATAAGACGCGTTGGCGCCCGCGCATCTTGCCCCCTACAAAGTCGGCCAAGGTGCGGAGGTGCTCTAGCCTGACTCTGCGCCTCTCGCTGCGCCAATCGTCCTCGCGTTCGTCCTCGGTCTGCCCTTTGCCGGGAAACAGGTCGCCGTTGAACTTATCGTTCAGCCAACGGAAGAAGCGATACGCCTCGTCGTAATCCCCGAGAATTGTCGCCAGCTCCTGATGCGTATCCGCCAGAATGCCGTCGTCATGAAGTGCGGCGAGCAGGGAAGGATTGAGGGCAGGCCGGCCGTCGTCATCCTTGCGGTGGAACAGAAACTGACTGAAGACGACACGTGCCAGGAGATCATGGATTGTGTCGTCTGGAAGCCTCTGGTCTTGAAGGGTTTTGCGTACACCGGCGAGCTCATCCAAGAGAATCCGATCTGCACGGCCGTCGCGGCGGAAGCGGTCGCGAAATCGCTGGTAGAAGTCGCCCGACGCAAGCCGCACCCAGTGCAAGGCGTGGGCAGCTT
>CAYGZI010000183.1:0-9686 GCA_964354245.1 uncultured Planctomycetaceae bacterium | reverse complement strand
CCAATCCCTAATCCCTCGTCCCTGCTGCTGGGGCCCGAAGACCAGACTGCGGACCTGGAGGTCCTGGGCGAGAACATCGAGAACTCGCGCCGCAAGGTCCTCATCCGCAAGGCCCGCCAAGGTTATCACGCCTACCGCGAGATGCTGCACTACTATGCCGTCAAGAATCTCCTCGACTACCTGACCGCCAATCCCGCCGGCACGCTGGACTCGATGGCTGAGCAGTTGTCCGGCCCGCGCGAGCGAGACTGGGTCAATCTCGGCGGGCAGCTTGTCCCTGCCCCCGACGTGGAGAGGCTGCTGGCCGACATCAAGGCCGGCAAGCACCCGTCCTGGGCGGATATCCATCAGGCTTACGACGGCCTTTGGGCGGTCTACCCGTTCCAGAAGCAGCGTCACGCGTTTGCCACGCTGCTGGAACTCTTAGGCATCGAGGTCTTGACCCCGGAGGCGTGGGACTCCGCGCTGGACGAGGCGGTGCGGATCCAGGAGTACATCCGCGACCAGGTCTTCCTCACGCGGGAGAAGGACTACCGCAATCGCTTCCGCCAGACGACCTTCCGCAACGCCGACGAAATGCGGGCGGTGGTCGGCACTGCCGAGAACAACAGCTTTGTGAAGCTGGTCCGCCACCAGACCGAGGAGTTCAAGCAGGTCGTCCAAGCGGTCAAGGAACGACCGACGGCCGCTCGTCGCTCCACGGTCTTGCACGACGTCTGAGCGTCTCTACAATGGAGGCCGCACGATTGAGCGTCATAAAGCCGCGACCGGCGGTCGCGGCTTTGTGAATCACCCGCGTGTCCAAGACACTCGTGTTGGGGCGGCAGTTGCACTGCGGTCCCAAATCGGCGTAGGGATCGGGGCAGCAGTGCAACTGCTGCCCCAACCGTCGTATTCGTCCCAAGGGATCCTAACCTCCGGATTGCCAGACAGTTGCGGCCGGCAGGCCACGACGGCGACCTCTGACCGGCGATCCTCCGCCCGCCAATCTTGACGCCCCACCCGTCCGCTCGCGAAATCCTCAGCACCCCTGTTGTATTTCGGCTTCCAAGCCGCCTAAGATAGCAGGGCTGCGTCGCCCCGGGATCGCAAGGGCAAGAGGAGCAGATGCCATGGACCCGTTCCTGATATTCGTCGTTTTCGCCGCCCCTTCGCTCGTCGCGGCCGTTGTGGGCGTCTGGGCCTCGCTTCGTTGCCGCACCGCCTGGGGCGCCTTCTTCGAGGGCAGCGTCGTCACGCTGATCGCTCTCCTGCTTTTGCTCTTACTACTCCTGCTTGTCATCATCGTCGGGTGCCTTGTCACATCCGCTGGAGGAGGGACGGCCACGGGGTTGGGACTTGCGTTCTATGAAGGCGCGGTAATCCAGGTAGTTGTGTCTCCGGTTACCGCCGTGATCGTGGGCGCCATAGGAGCTATCGTGATCCGCTTACGGCGGCGCCGAGGCAGCACGCGCCCGTGATGCGACAGTCGGGGCCTGATACGATGATGGGCGGTCAGCTTCATGCCTCGGGTGTCCCTTCGGGGATCATGGGTGGTTTTTTGAAGAAATGGGAGACTGAAATGAGCTACCGCATCGCAAGCGTCTTTGTCGTGGGCTTTGCGATCCTATGGGGAAGTGAGGTTCTCGCCGCGCCGCCGGTCAAGACGGGCCGCTCGCCGGTCGATGAGCTTCCGCCGCACATTCAGCGAGTGACCTGGTTCGGCGAGCGGGCCGATTGGTCCCACGACGGCAAGCGGCTCCTCTTCTTGTCGAAGACATTCGGGGATGCGTATGAAGTCGAGCTGGCCATGCGGATCATCCGGCCGGTGACGCTCCACTACTTCCACGCGGGCTACACCCGGGCCTTGTATCTTGCCAACGGCGACATCCTGCTCTCCGGGGCCCGGAGGTTCGACGCCCAGAAGCCCTGGGACAGCCGGAGCGAGGCCAATGCCGAGCTATGGGTGCTCAGAAAGGACCTCTCGGGCCCGCCGGAGCCGCTGGGCGAGAAGTGCAGCGAGGGGCCTGCCGTCTCGCGCAAGCAGATGCGGATCGCCTGGACGCAGAAGAACGCGTTCTACATGGGCGACATCGTTTACGACAAGGGAAGGCCGAGGATCACCGGGCGCAAGAAGATCCTCGACGCCAAGGACCTGCCGTTCAAGTGCGGCCTGGAGACGCAGAGCTTCCGCCCGCCGGACGAGAAGGAGTTGATCTTCAGCGCGTACAACTACCAGAAGACCGAAGTGATGGGCGTGGACCTCCAGACGGGCCAGGTGACCAACTACTCGAAGGCCCCGGAGCAGTACGACGAGCCGGAGGGGATCTTTCCCGACGGGAAGCACACGCTGGTCGAGTGCGACCGCCACGATCCCAAGGGCTCCGCCCACATCGACCTCTACAAGCTGGCCCTGGACGGCTCGGGCCGCTCGGAGCGGCTGACCTTTTTCAACGACTACCCGGGCTACAAGGCGTCCAACCCGGTGGCGAGCGACGACGGGCGTTTCATGGCCTTTCAGTTCGCCCGGCAGAGCGACCCGGCGGGCGTGGGCCGGGGGATCCTGGTCTTCGACCTGGAGATGTACGAGCGGACCAAGGCGTCCAAGGAGAAGGGGCCCGCGCCGCCGAAGTAGTCGGCCCGCCGGCACGCTACGGGTAGAGTGCGGTCCTTGTACGGCGCACAAAGAGCGGGTATACTTCAATCATGGAATCCACGAAGCGTATCGAGTGTACTCCTGGGGTTCGCGGGGGAAAGCCCCGCATCGCGGGGAGTCGCATTTGCGTCTCCGACATCGTCCTTTGGACTGAGGAAGGTCAGTCCCCGGACGAAATTGTCAACGACTTCCCTCATCTGACGCTGGCCGACGTCCACGCAGCTTTGGCGTATTACTACGAGCATCGCGAGGAGATCGATCGGCAGATCAAGGAAGCGGAACAATACGCCGAGGCGATGCGGACGAAGAAGTCCGACCAGGTTGCCTAGGTCAAGTCGCGCTCGGCACGATTCCTTCGAGGGCCGCAATCAACGGCGGCAGATCCGTCTGAACGATCTGCCAGAGAATGTCCAGGTCCACCGTGTCGTAACCGTGGATTAACCGATTCCGCAGACCGACAATCTCTGGCCAGAGGATCGCGGGGAAACGTGCCCGCTCTTCGTTAGACACTCGAGCCGCTGCCTCACCGACGATCTCTAACAGCCGCACCAGAGCCAGGTTTAGCATCCGGTCGCTGTCCAAGTCCGCCCGCGTTCGACGTTGCGCCATATCGCGGGCTTCGCGGGCATGGTCGAGCATGTGCCGCAGGCGGATCAAAGGGTCATGGCGAGTCATAGAGTACCTCGGCTTCCGCCAGGACCTCATCGCGGAAGTAGGGGCTCAGGAACCGCGGGGTGTGCAGGTCGACTGTGCGGCCAACGATGCGGGACAACTCCTCCTGCATTGCGAAGAACGCCAACCCCGGCGTATGCCCAGGCTCAAAATCCACAAGCACGTCCACGTCGCTGTTCGGACCGAAGTCCTCGCGCAGCACCGACCCGAACAGCGCGAGCCGGCGAATGCGGTTCCGCCGGCAGAACTCCGCGACCTGCCGCCGATCGAGAATTCCAGCCTTCATGGTTGCCGTCCCGAATGAGCTTGGCCCTGGTCGAGGGCTTTACAGCGAGTCCCGTCGTGCGCGGAAATCGCTGCAACCCAACATAACGTATGCCGTCGGGGTTGTCACGTGAGCGCCTCGGAGCCCGCGCGCGGCTGTGCGGCTCATCGCCAGTGCATTATACTACAAGAGGAAACCGCTCTGGGGGGCCTCGCAGTACCCGGCCCACCCACGGCAGTTGAAGCCCTAACACTACAACACCTGCATGGGCCAGCCGAGCGTTCCTAATCCGGTTCTGCGAATCATGGCGGCCTTCAGCCGCTACGAGGAGGCATTGGCCTGGGCCCGCGATCGGGCTGTGGCTGCCTGGGGGCCGATCGCCTTGGAGAGCCCGCCGTTTGAGTTCAACCAGACGGGCTATTACGACGCCACGATGGGCCCGGGCTTGCGTAAGGTTTTCTTCGCCTTTGCCGAGCTTGCCGATCCTGCCGGCCTGGCCGAGTGGAAGCTCACCGGCAATACTTGGGAAGCGGAATATGCCGCGGCCGGGCGCCACCCCGAGACGCGGCCGCTCAACCTGGACCCGGGCTACCTGACCCTTGGCAAGCTGGTTTTGGCGTCGACCAAGGATTACGCCCATCGTATCTATCTGCGGCAGGGTATCTTTGCGGAGATTACTCTTTACCGGCGGCACCACCGCTGGGAGCACCACGAGTGGACCTTTGCCGACTACCGGCAAGAGGCGTACCACGAGTTCTTCTCCCGGTGCCGCGAGTATCTGCACAAGCAACTTCGGGAGGTCCCCGCGACGTGATTTGGCTCGTCCTCGGCTCGCTGGTTCCAAGCATGGCGGTCGCCTGGGCGGCGGCCTTCCTCGTGCGGCGCTACGGGCCGCGCCTCGGCCTGGTCGATCGGCCCGGACATCGCAAGGTCCACACCACGCCCATGCCCACCAGCGGCGGGCTGGCGATATGGCTGGGAATCGTTCTCCCGCTTGCGGTGGGCTATGTCCTCCTAGTGATCCTGATGGCCGCGCGGCAGAGCGACCCCGAGGCCCCGCTGCCAGTCCCCGTGCCCGCGATCGTCCAGACGCACCTCTCGGGCCTGGCGGAGCGGTCGCGCAAGCTCTGGGAGCTGCTGGCCGGCGGGACCGTGCTGTTGATCCTGGGGCTGGTTGACGACCGCCGCGGGCTCAACTGGCGAGTGCGCCTGGGCGCGCAGACTCTCGTGGCCACGGTCATGGTCTTGGAATGGCACTACCGTGGAGAGACGTATGGGGGGTGGCGAATGAGCCTCTTCATCGACGCGCCGCTCCTGACCGGCCTGTTGAGCGTGGTATGGATCGTGGGGCTGGTGAACTCCTTCAACATGCTGGACAACATGGACGGGCTCTCGGCCGGCGTGGCGGCGATTGCGGCGTCGATCCTGGCCGCGGTCATGCTCCTCGGGCCGAATCCGAAGGACCCGGCAGCCGGCGGGGCACAGCTCTTCGTGGGCGGGTTCTTGCTGGTGCTGGTCGGCTCGCTCTTGGGGTTCTTATGGCACAACCGGCCGCCGGCACGGCTCTTTATGGGGGACGCGGGAAGCTATCTGATCGGCTACCTGCTGGCGATCGGCACGCTCACGGCCACCTTTGCCGGCCAGAATGTCCCTCGCCATGCGATCCTTGCCCCGCTGTGCGTCCTGGCCGTGCCGATCTACGACACGGCCACGGTCGTCTGGATTCGCCTGCGACAGGGCCGCAGCCCGTTCGTCGGGGACAAGAGCCATTTCTCGCACCGGCTGGTCGAGCTGGGCATGACCAAGACGCAGGCCGTGCTGACGATCTATCTGGCGACTGCCACGTGCGGACTCGGGGCCTTCTTGCTCCACGAGGTCCGCGATGAGGTGGGGGCGGGAGTCATTCTGCTGCTGGTCGCTTGCACGTTGGTCCTGGTCGGAATCCTGGAAACCGCGGGGCGGCGGGGGAAGTAGTAGGCAGAGGGCAGAGGGCAGAGAAACGGTAGGGTGGGACAAGCGCAGCGCAGTCCCACCAACGATGATTCAGGCCACCTTCTGGTGGGACTGCGCTGCGCTTGTCCCACCCTACAAGCTGGGCAGACGGCACGGGGCGGTGCCGGGAAGGGCGGCGGCAATGGCCAGACGTAAGGCGGGGCGGCACGGAAAACAGGATCGCGGCGGGCAAACGCGCCGCCGCGGGCCCGAGGCCGAGAGTCCCAACGACCGCTGGCGGCCGTGGCTCTTGGGCGCCGCGTGCGGCCTGTGGGTCGTGCGCCCGCTCTATCCCAGCGAAGGGGCGGCCTTGCGGGGCGATGGTCTGCCGGTGGTGATGCTCTGGTTGGCCCTGGTGGTCCTTTGGGCCTTGGGCAACGTCGGCCGCCGCGACTTCCGCCTCCGCTTCGGCTGGATCGACGCCGGGCTGTTGCTGACCGTCGGACTGCACACGCTCTCCGCCCTCTGGGCCGCGACTTACGCCTGGTCCGCGGGCGAAGCGAGCCCGCGGCCCGCCGTCAACATGCTCTGGGAATGGATCGGCCTGGGCGTGGGCTTTTTCCTTACGCGGCAGTTGGTCGAAGGCCGTCGCGAGGCCCGGGCGCTGGTTGCGGTGATGATCGCGTTGGGCGTCGCGCTGGCCTCGTACGGGCTCTACCACGCCGGCTACGAGATGCCGAAAGCGAGGCAGTTGTACGCGCAAGACCCGGACGCAGCGCTCAGAACTGAGGGAATGTGGTTTGCTCCCGGATCGCCGGGAAGAATGGCTTTCGAGAACCGCCTGAAAAGCGTGGAGCCCTTGGGCACGTTCGCGCTGACCAACTCCTTGGCCGGCTACCTGGCCCCGTGGCTGGTGGTGATGGCCGGAATCGGGGCATCGGCGCTGGTCGGCCAATCCGGGAATCGGCGATGGTGGCTCATCGGATTGGCCGCGGCCGCGTTGCCTGTGGCGGCGTGTTTGATTCTCACCAAGAGCCGGAGCGCTTTCCTGGCGACGTTGACGGGGATTGTGCTTCTGGCGATTGGGGCGTGGCGGCAGAGAATCCGAATCCCGTGGAGGGTACTTGCCCTCGGGGCCGCCGCCGTTTCGGTCCTGGTCGCGGTGGCGATTACCGTCCGGGGGCTCGACGTGGAGGTGCTCACCGAGGCCACCACGTCGCTCGGCTATCGCTTTGAGTACTGGACCGCCACCGTCGAGATGATCGGGGAGCATCCGCTGGTGGGCTGCGGTCCCGGCAATTTCAAGCAGTCGTACACCGCGTACAAACTCCCCCAAGCCAGCGAGGAGGTCGCCGACCCGCACAATTTCCTCCTCGAGATCTGGGCCACGGCGGGCACGCCCGCGATGCTGGCCTTCGCGGCGGCCCTTGCGGGCTTTTTCTGGGCGGTGGTCAAGGACGGTGGTTCGGCAGGGTCCCATCCGCCGACGCGGCAGACGGCAATGTCATCGCCGGGGCAGACGGGAGTATCTTCGCCGGGGCAGACAGGAATGTCTGCCCTCCTGCCAACGGTTGCCGATCGGCCGCTGTTTGTCTTCGGCGGGGGGATCTTGGGGTTCCTGGCTGCAATCCCGATCGCGCTCTTGACGGGTGCAGCGGCGAAATACCCTGTCTTGTACATCGGCCTCCCCCCGGCAATCGCTACGGGGGCGATCCTGGCCGGCTGGGTCCAGCGCGGCCGCATGTCGGCGAGACTGGCGGCGGTCGGGCTGCTGGTCCTCTTGGTCAATCTGTTGGCCGCCGGAGGGATTGGACTGCCGGGCGTTGCCGGGACGCTCTGGGTCCTCTTGGCGCTGGGCCTGAGCCTCTTGGAGCGGGATGCCCCGCGACCGCTCCCACGCGGGACCACAATGGGGCTGCTGGCCGTGAGCGTGGGCTTGTCCGTCGCCTGCTACGCGAGCGGCTACAGCCCGGTGCTGCTGTGCTACGCCGCGATGGAATCAACACGACACGACCCCTCGCACCAGGAGGAGCAACTTCAGGAGGCCGCCCTTGCCGATCCACTGTCGGCAGAGCCGTGGAGCCAGTTGGCCGCGCTGGCACTGGACAGGTGGAAGCTGGCCGTTGGCGGAAGCTCGCCGCGGGTCCGGGTGCAAGCGGACCGCGCCGCTGCCGCAGAAGACCTGCTGGGACAATTCGAGAAGTATACGGCGGCAGTGTTAGAGCGGGCCCCTAATTCCAGCCCCGATTGGCTCGCCGCCGCGGAGCGATACCAGGAACTCCACGCGAGAACGGGCAAGCTTCTGTATCTGGAGAAGGCGATTGAGTGTTACCGGACGGCCACCCGGCTGTACCCAAACAGTGCCACTTGCCACGGCCGGCTGGCCATGGCCCTTCTCACATCGGGGGATACGCCGGGGGCCCGTGAGGAGGCAGCCACGGCCTTGTGGCTCGATGGCCAGAATCCGCATCGCGATAAGAAGCTCAACTGGTGGTCTTGCTGGGCCTTTTGCTGGGCCACTGAGCGATGACCAGAATCCGCATCCCGATAAGAAGCTTGACTCCGACCTGCGCAAGTCCTTGTAGCGTATAGATTCCAAACGGAATTGACTTGAGTGGGGCCCGGCCCATAATGGGAGTGCATCCGGGTCCGTACCCCTTGTTTGTAGCGATGGTTCCCTATGAAGAGTTGGCACGTTGTGGTCCTGTCGGTGGTCGTGGGGCTCGGACTCGGGATCGGCGCCACGCTTCTCAGGCTCAAGTTGGTCCCCTGGGACGGCTCTGCGGAGGGGGCTATGGGGAGGCAGGGCGATGCACCGCTATCGCAGGAGGCCCTGACCGGGGCCCGCGCCCCGAAGGCCAAGGTAGACAAGGAAGAGTACGACTACGGGGTCATGGATAGCCAGTCCGAAGGGCACCACGATTTCAAGCTTACAAACGTGGGGGAGGGGACGCTGACTCTCGAGAAGGGGGACAGGAGCTGCAAGTGTACGGAATTCAGCATCGAGAAGCCCCGGCTCAAGCCCGGCGAGTCCGCCAAGGTGACCATGAAGTGGCTGGCCAAAAGCGTTGAGGGGCAACTCCACAATCGGGTGACCTTGAAGACCAACGATCCCGATCGCCCCCGCGTGGAGTTGACCGTCACCGGCACCGTCCGGGTGGCGATCAGCACGCTTCCCGAGGAGGTGGACTTCACCCGCGTCGAAGCCGGAAAGCCGGCGACCATGGCGGTCCGCGTCATCGGGCACTTGCCCGAAGGGTTTCGCATCAAGAAGCACGAGTACGTGGAGCCGAAGTACGCCGAGTACTTCGACGTGAAGATCCGGCCCATGACGGAAACCGAAGTTAAGGCCGAGAAGGACGCCAAGTCCGGATACGTCGCCGACGTGACCGTCAAGGCCGGCGTGCCCGTCGGGTCGTTCCGTCAGATTCTCCGGCTGACCACCAACCTGAAAACGACCCCCACGGTCTCGATCCCGGTGAGAGGATCGGTGGTCAGCGAGGACATTGTGATGATCGGCCGCGGGTTGTCGGGCGGATTGCTCGATATCGACGTGGTCAGCCCCGAGAAGGAGACCGAGCGCAAGCTGACCCTCATCGCCCGCGGACCGCACTACAAGGAAATGAGCTTCCAGATCCTGGATTTCTATCCGGACGTGCTGAAAGTCGAAATCGGCAAGACCGTCGCGCTGAGCGGCGAGCCGGGGACCCAGACCCCGCTGACGGTCCGCATCCCCAAGGACAGCCGGTCGGTCAACTGCCTCGGATTCGAGCAGTCCCCGATGGGCCGCATTCTCCTCAATACCAATCACCCGAGCCCGGAGGCCAGGAAGCTGCTGATCCGGGTGCGTTTTGCCGTCGAGGGCTGAGTGAACGGACTCGCGCTACGGGGAGTTTTCATGGGAACGACTGCGACTGGGCGGGTTGGGGGGTGGTTGGTCTGTGCGGCGGCGGCCGGTTTGCTTGCCGCAGGCGGCTGTTTCTCGCCGGCAGGACCCAAGGAGGATGCGGCCGTGGGCCAGGCCAGGCAGCCGCCCTCTGCGCCGGCTGCCGAGGCTTTAGCGTCTCCGGGCGCAACGGTCCCAGGGTCGCAGGATCCGGCGCCGGCCGTCCGATGGGCAGGCGCGCGAGGCGGCGAGGAGCGCGGTGGGGTTCAACACCTCTTCGAGCGGCGAATATTGCT
>CAYGZI010000182.1:0-9717 GCA_964354245.1 uncultured Planctomycetaceae bacterium | reverse complement strand
AATATGCACCTGATCATCGTCTGGTTCGGCACCTGGCGGAACCTGCAGAGCAACTATGTGCCGAGATACATCTGGGAGGAGAAAATCGGCTTCCCGTCGCTCAAGCAGGACGGGAAGCCCGAAAACGGTGGCGTCTCCCCCTTCGCGACGAAATGCGCGGAGCGCGATGGGCTGGCGCTGAAGGCGCTCCTGGCGCGCGCGGCCCAGAAGGACCCCGGTCACCAGGTGCTGGTCGCCGTCCAGGTTGAGAACGAGATGCCGTGCTATGCCGACTTCAGCCCGGCGGCCAACGAGCACATCGGCCAACAGGTCCCGATGGCGCTGCTGGACTACCTGAAGGCCAACGACACGCCCAAGCACGATCCGACCAGGCTGGGCTGGTTCACGTGGAGCCGATACCACGGCAACGGCAGCAAGACGACCGGGACCTGGGAGGAGGTGTTCGGCCGCCAGCCCTGGCCCAACGACGCCCGGAAAGCCATGGGCGCCTACTACACCGGGAAGTACGTCGAGATCGTAGTGCGGAAGGCGAAGGAATCGCTGAACATCCCCATGTACGCCAACGCCTGGTGCGGCGAATCCCCCTGCGATTGCGAGTACATGGACATCTTCCACGTTGGCTGCCCCAGCCTGGACGGCATGGGACCGGACAACTACGGTGAAGTGCTTCACAAGTACATAAGGCCCTGGAACAAGGCTCTCGTGCAACCTGAGTTTTCACCGGCGGAGCACTATTTCAGGGCCCTCTCCATGGGCGCGATGGTGATTGGGCAGTACTGGCAAGCGGAAGTAGAATTGATGCGGACCAAACCGACGTTTGACCTGGTGCGGACGATGGAGCCCCTGCTGGTGCAGAAACGCGACCCCGGCGACCTGCTTGGCTTTACTTCGGTTCTTGATAAGAAGCTGCACAAGGCCGGTTCGACCTGGGAGCAAGACTACCAGGATCTGAAGGTCAAGTTCACGGCCACGGTGGACCACCTCCCTGGCGAAACGGAATGGCGCAGTTCCCGGCTGCACACGGCCGGCCCCTTGTTGAACGGCAACGGGCTGATCATCCGGATGGGCCCGGACGAGTACGTCATTACCTCCACCAAGATCGATGTGGAACTCCGTCGCGCGGACGGGAGCGAGATCGGGATTGCGTGGGTCGAGCGCGGTCACTTTGAGAACGGAATGTGGGTGAAGGACGCAACGGCGGAAGTCGACAGCCTCGGCAAGTCTCTCAAACTCAAGTTCCCGATGGCGAATGGCCAGTATGGGCAAAGCAGGCTAAAGCTCACCGCATCAGAAGCGAAGTAGAGCCGAATCCGTGATAATCCCATCCCAATCCAACTGTGACAGTTGCCTCCCCCTGCGACGGCAAAGAGCAATTGCCCAAGAGTCAAATGTCGGCAGTGAAAATGAACAACGCTGGAAAAGCGAGATCAGCCGCTTCCCCGACATACACTTCGAAGCCAAGGCGGTGTGAATCTCCCGTGCAGCGTCCAACCGGCAAGTGCCTATCAGTCTTAACAAAAAGGGAGGTTCGTGTATGACGCTGACTACTACCGAAACCTCTCTGCAACACGATATGAAATTCAGTTCGATAGAACATTGCCGGCGCACCTTTCTGCGCTTGGGGTTGAGTTTGACGGGCGGGATGCCTTTTGCCGGGGCCGCCGCCCGCAACGTGTTGGCAGACGACGCCGCGACCGCGCCTTCCTCGGCCGGCTCCGCAGCGGGCGGGGGCGCCCATGGGCGGGTCGCCATCGTTCCTTGCGTGTCGTACGGCACGGAGGTGGATTCGGCCCTGAGGAAGAGCTTCGATTTGCTGGGAGGGATTGGGCCGTTGGTCAAGGAGAAGACCGTAACGGTGAAGGTGAATCTCACGGGCACGCTATTCAGGCCTTTTCTCGGCCGGCCCGTGGGCGAAACCTTCATGACCCACTACGCCACGGCGCGCGCGTTGGCGGCGGCGCTCTTCGACGCCGGGGCGCGCCGCGTCAGGTTCGTGGAGTCCACGAACAGCAAGGCGTCTTTGGAAGCCACCCTTGCGGATGCCCAATGGGACGTGAAGGCCTTGCGGGCGCTGGGCCGCGTCGAGTTCGAGAACACGCGCAACCTCGGTACCGGCAAGAGCTACGCGACCATGAAAGTGCCGACCGGCGGCTATCTTTTCAGCTCGTTTGATTTCAACCACTGCTACGAGAAGACCGATGTGATGGTGTCGTTGTGCAAGCTCAAGCAGCACTCGGCGGCGG
The DNA here is from genome assembly GCA_964354245.1 of uncultured Planctomycetaceae bacterium. Taxonomy (GTDB): domain Bacteria; phylum Planctomycetota; class Planctomycetia; order Pirellulales; family Thermoguttaceae; genus CAYGZI01. Next base: position 7,474 of record CAYGZI010000182.1, on the reverse strand, counting down.
GAGTGACCCTCGCGATGAAGAACCAATTCGGGCTCACTCCCAACTCGCTTTATGGGAGTCAGGCGGTGAGTGAAGAGGCCACCGTGGGTCGAGGTCCGCTTCACGGCGCAATTAGCTCGGCACGCAATCTGTCCGGCTTCAAGCCGGGGGCGAACTCGCCTGTTGGCTCCCCGGTCGCGCGGGTCATCGTCGATATCTGTGCCGCGCGCCCCATTCATCTGGCGATCATTGACGGCATCACGGCGATGAGCGGCGGCGAATTGCCGTGGGCCGGACGCCAGCAGCTAACCAAAGCCGGCATTCTGATCGCCGGCTTCAATCCGGTGTCGACTGACGCGGTGGGTACAGCGGCGATGGGCTACTCCGATCCTCGCGCCAAGCGGGGAACGCGCCCCTTCAAGAACTGCGACAACCATCTGTTGCTGGCCGAGCAGGCGGGTCTTGGAACGGCCGATCTGGGGAAGATCGAGGTGCTCGGCCTGCCGCTTGAGAAGGCGCGCTATGCGTATCCGGACTTCTGACGCCGGACAATCGGATGCACAAAAAGCAATGGATGAGACTGACCAACAACCAATTCCTTAACAGTTCACCTTGATGACCTTATGAAAACTCAACCCGGAAGATTGGGCATGAGCCGTCGCGAGATGCTCGCTTCGGCCGGTCTGGCTGCAACAGGCTGGATGATGGTGAACGATGCCGCCGGTGGAGACAACCCCGGCGTCAACGTGGAGGACCGCGGTTCCAGTATCAGAATCACCGGACTGAAGACCTATCCGATCGGCGGCACCCGGGTGCTGATCAAGGTCGAAACCAATCGAGAGGTCTTTGGCTGGGGAGAAATCTCCCAACTGGTGCCGAAAGCCGCCGTGGCCTTGGTGGAATCCATGTTCAGCCTGCTCGACGGAGAGAACCCGACGCGCGTCGAGCATCTCTGGCAGAAGCTGTACCGCGCGCATCGGGACTTCCGTGGCGGGGCGTTCATGGTCCACACCATTTCGGCCATCGACATGGCGCTCTGGGACATTGCCGGCAAGCTCTACGGCGTGCCGGTGTATCGTTTGCTGGGCGGGCCGTGCCGCGATAAGATTCGAGTCTATCCGGCCCCGAAAGCGATGAAGACCGGCGCGGGAGGACCGTATCCGTATTCGGGCGACGCCAAAGACATCCAGTCCCTGGTCAATCGCGTGAAGGATGCGCGCAAGCAGGTTGGGCCGGAGGGAACCGTGATGTTCGACGCCCATGGCAGCATTCCGCCGGCGACGCTGATTCAGTTCGCCAACGCCATCGAGCCGTACGATGTGCTGTGGATCGAGGAACCCGCGGTGCCGGGCAACATCGAAGTGTTTAAGCGGCTCAAGCAGCAGGTCAAGGTGCCCCTCGCCACGGGCGAGCGCGATCGGACCATCTGGGAAGTTATCCCGTATTTGCAGAACAACGCCATTGATATTCTGCAGCCCGATTGCGCGCACGGCGGCGGGATCAGCCAGATCAAGAAAATCGCCACCCTGGCCGAGGCCTACAACACTCCCATCGCGCCGCATTCGATCGCCTCGTTCCTCGGCGTGACGGCCAGTTTTCACGCGACGGCGGCGGTGCCGAATTTCCTCATCCACGAGATCTATCCGCAAGGCTTTGACGGGATTCTCCGCAAGAGTTGGGAGATGGACAAGGACGGTTACGCCTCCTTGCCGCAAGGCCCCGGCCTCGGCGTGGAAGTGGACGAGGTCGCCCTGGCCAAAGTGGATCCGACCCGCAAGTTCAAGTGGCCGGGCGCGAAGTATCCTGACGGCTCAATTGCCGACTACTAACAGAGCACCCACGGTTTCTACGGAGCTGAATCAGCCATGATGATGAAGACAAGCCCGACCCGCAGCCAATGCTCTTTGAGCCGACTCCTTACCGCCGTTATCACGGTCGCCCTGGCCCATTCTTTCGTGGCGGCGACCTCGGCGGCTGATTCCAGGTCCGCCAAGGGCAATCTGGCACCGCCCCCGTTGCCGGTTCTCTCACCAACCGCCCTGACCGGCGATGCCGGAGATCAGCGCGCCTATTTGCGCTGGAACCTTCAACTGGAGGACGAGAGGGTTATCGGCTGGAAGGTGCTTCAACTTGCTCCCTCCCAGAGCGTGCTCAGCGCGAGCGTTTTGGAGGAACCGTCGTTTGTCGTCCGCGGACTGACCAATGGGACCACCTACACCTTCGCGGTGGTAGGAGTTCTCAAGGGCGGCGGAACCACGCCGCAGAGCAATCCCGTTTCCATCATTCCGCACCCCGTCGGCGAAGCGAGAGTGCTCGGCGCCGACAACCAACGGATCTCCGTGGGGCGTTTTTCCGATATCTCGCTGAGGCGCTCGGCTGTCCGGATCATCTTTCCGGACGGGCAGGAACTCGTCTACGACCGCTTTTGCCCGGTCGACTGGAAGGCTGCCGACGGAACGCATTTGCTGTATCCGCTGCACTTCGGCAACGGCTTGGACGTGGGCAAGTTCGACAAGCGTGGGCTAGCCGTGGTCATCCCGCCCGGCGGGCTGAAGTCGGACACGATAGACGTGAACGGCCAGAAGTTCCGGTTCGACAAGCCGGTGGTGCGCGAGTACGTCCAGCAAGGCTCGAATCACCCGCATATCACAGATCCCGCTACTCTCCCGTTGGATCGATCATGGCAGGATGCCGCGCCGCGATGGTTCCCTCCCGTAGTCGACGGAGACCGCGTGACCTTTCACTACTGGCAGCCCATCGCGATGGAGGGCTATCGAGCATGGCAGCATGTGCTTGTATGGGAGACGTGGTGGCCGATCGAACGCCAGTTGCATGGCACCACCTATCGGGGGCTGGCTCGAATGGTCGAGGTGCAGATGCCGGAGGCTTGGAAGGCCGGCTACCAGATCATGCTCAATAACGGCTTCGGCCCGGGTGGCTCCCGAGACGGTGTCGTCAGCTACAGCACCGGCTTCCGCAATCCGGGGCGCGAGATCGTCGACTTCTCCGGGCCGACCAACCGGCAGGTAGTTTTCCAGTCACCTAAGCCGCCGCGGCAGGGCTCCCTGTACCACCCCAACCAGGACAGCCTGCAGGCAAGCCCGCTGATCTTCTACGATTGGGACCGGCCCGATGCCCGAGGCTCGTTGCTGATCGCCGCGCGGAGCATGTACTACCACTGCTCAAACGGCTCGGCAACCTACGCCGAGCAAGGGGCGGATGGCGTGTGGCCGAACTTGGCCTGGGACCTCGCCCAAGCTGGCATGCGAACCTACGTGGATACGGTCGAGCAGCTCTACGCATCCAAACCCGACCAGCCGCTGCCGCAACGGTTCGTGAACGCACGGTTCTGGGCATACAGCAATGTCTCGAAGCGAATGGGTGTGCAGGACCAGATCGCCGTGGTATGCACGCAACGGCCGCATGGGGAGGTGAAGCTGACGGGCGGCCCCAAAGCATTCGCGGAGAAGTACATCAAGCAGTGCCGCAACTGGGGCGTCGACGCGCTCGACGCGCCGCTGGACTTCTGGATCTCGTTGCCCATCACTGCCGACGACCGCTGGCGGAACGACCCCGACTACGGCAGCAACAACGAGATCAGGCAGATGTGCGAGATGTTCAAGCAGGCCGGCTACAAGGTGGGCTATTGGTTGCGCGGCGAGTTGGTCACCACCAGCATTGGCAACGCCCTTAGCAAGACGATACCCACGGCGGGGCAATTCTGGGGGTTCGCGTGGTGCAACTACCCCGAAGCGGTCGACAACCTTGTCGCGCGTGGCATCCCTGAGTTTCGCGAGAATCCAGACTGGGCGCGAAAGCAGATCGACGGCTCCTGGCCCGTCCAGACGCCCTATCAGTGGATCCCGATGAGTTTGGCCAGCGGCTGGCACGACCGGATCATCTGGCCGTCGCTTCGCACCGCCGCCAAGCTGGGCTTCTCGTGCGTGCTGGTGGACGGCGGATTCGGCGGCATGCAAGGCATGGACTACGGCCCTATGGTCGCCGGCAGATCGAACGTTGCCCTGCCGATGCAGCCCTTCTGGTGGCGGTTCTGGCGGACGATGGAACACGTGGGCATTCGTCCGTACGGTGAGTGCACGATGGGCTGGCGCGGTGGCAACGTCTTCGTGGGCGGCCCGACCGACGAGTACTATGCGTGGATGTTCCAGATGGGTTGGTACCGCGAAAAGCCCGCGACCGCGAGGTTTCTGCATCAGTTGCACCAACTCTACAACGGTACCGAATTCCGCCAGGGTGATGAACTCCTCCCTGTCCGCCGCTACGCGGTCCGGTTCAACCAGAAGAACCCCCGCCCGCCTGACTGGATCGAGTTGGTCGATCTGCGTCAGGGCGATGAAATCGAGATCACCGTCCAGCGGCGTGAGGCCCCTGCCACCAGCCTGCAGGACAAGTCCGCCGATGAGCGCGAAGTGAAAATCAGAGTCAGGCCCTGGACGTGGTCCGATGCGATCTGGCACTACGACGACGGCGCGGCGGTGGTCTACCCGGCCTACGACAAGATTGACTGGGCGAAGTAATTGACACCATCGAAGTAGCGAAAGGCCCGGCCAGCTACCAGGATCTCAAGGCTTTGCATGCCGAGGAGGGTTTTGAGAAGGACGGCATGGTGCTCGATCCGCAATTCGCCGGTTGGAAGAACCTCGATCTGCGGGTGCCGGCGGACAGCCCGCTTCTTTCAAGGGGCTGCTATCCGAAAGGCGAAGTTTCCGGCGTCAAGCTGCGTGTAATCTGAAAGTGAAGACGGAAGGAGCCACGTCACGAACGATCCGACAAACGGCTCAGGAGAAAAGCATGGATACTTTGAAGGCTCCAAGAACGCCCCTCGTCGTGGCCGCGGCATTGGTTGCGTCCTTCTTCGGAACCTCGCAGGCGCAAAACAATCCAAATGATACTGTTTCCGAAACCAGAAAGCCGAGGGAATCAGTAGCGGTTGATCCGGAAACGACCACAACTCTGAAGCTGTTGAATGAGCGGCTCGCCGAAATCGCGAAACTGTGGGAGACCAACAACCTTGAGGCCGCCCGCGACGAGTATCGGAAGCTTCTGGCTATGACCAACGCGCCGGTGCATTACAGGAGCTACGCCCACTTGCGAATCGCGCAGAGCTATGCGGCCGAGCAGAACACGGCGGCAGCGAGGGCGGAGTACGAGAAGATCAAGGCGCAGGCGGAGTATCCTCCGGTCCATCGTTACGAAGCAGAGGAAATCCTCGGAGAAATGGAGCGGGTGGCGAAAGGACTTCCGGCCCGCGATGTCACGGCTTCCAGGACCAAGGTGCCGCTGATCGGCAAGTTCGCGGTTGAGCTTTTCGTCGCGCCGACGGGCAACGATGCGAACCCCGGTACAAAAGAGAAACCGTTCGCGTCACTGGAAAGGGCCCGCGATGCCATACGCGCGCTTAAGGCCAAAGGTGGGCTTTCCGGTCCGGTCTGCGTCCGCCTGATGCCGGGTGAGTACCCAGTGACAAGGACACTCGAACTGACGGCCGCCGATTCCGGTACGGAGACAGCCCCCATCGTCTATCGCGCGGAGAAGAAGGGGACCGCCGTGCTCTATGGCGGCGCGCGGCTCACCGGTTTTGCGCCGGTCAACGATCCGGTGATTCTCGAGCGACTTCCCGCTGAAGCACGGGGCAAGGTGTTTCAGTGCGATCTCAAGAAGCTTGGCATCCAAGACTACGGGGAATTGACGGAGAGCGGCTATGGGCATCCACTTCGGCCGAAACTGGAGTTGTATTGCGACAACAAGCTCCAGACGCTCGCCCGCTGGCCCAACAGCGGATTCGTGAACGCAGGCAAGATTATTGAAGCCGGGTCTGTAGCCGAGAAAAGACCGTCGATATTCGAATATTCCGACGACCGCCATGCGCGTTGGACAAGGGCATCTGATGGTTGGCTGTACGGATACTGGGCGTACTGTTGGGCAGACCGCTCCTTGAAAATCCGACGGGTTGATCCAGTCTCCCGACAGATCGTAGTCGCTCCCTATCGGTTGCACCAGCGAGAAGGCATGGGCGGCGTCTCATGGCATAAGACTATTCCGTACTTCGCGTTCAACCTGCTGGAAGAGATGGACTGCCCGGGCGAGTGGTATCTGGACCGTGAGACAGGCGTCCTCTACTTCTATCCACCGTCCGATCCGTCCAAAGCCTCGATCGAGATCAACATGATTTCGACGCCGATGTTGACCATGGAAAGGGTCGGCAATCTTCGCGTGGAAGGGCTGGTATTCGATCTTGCCCGTTTCGACTGTGCGCTGATCAACAACAGCGAGCGATGTCTGATGGCCGGCTGTACGGTGAAACGGATCGCAGGGAACGGCATCCAGATCATGGAGGGGCGAGAGTGCGGCGTGCTCGGCTGCGATCTCCACCATATCGGCGCGCGGGCGGCCACGATCAAGGGCGGAGATCGGAGAACGCTCGCGTCAGCGAATCACTACATCGAGAATTGCCAGTTCTATGCCAACCGCGGTCTGTGCGCCGGCATTGATGGTGTCGGCAACCGCGTGGCGCACAATCTCTTTTTCGATTGCCAGGGCAGCGCCGTGTACGGCATCGGGGGTCCCATTGGAAACGATCACGTGATTGAATACAACGACGTGCGGGAGGTATGCCTCGAGGGTGGCGGCACCGGCGCCGGCGGAGACACCGGCGCCATGGGGTGCTACGGCGATCCGACTTGCCGGGTTGTTTACCGGTACAATTTCTTCTCCAACATCGGGATCGGACAGGAAAGCGGCAACGCCGCCATTCGCCTGGATGACGTCATTAGCGGGATGATCATTTACGGCAACATCTTCTACCGCTGCGGGGACAACGCCAACCCAAGACGATCAGGATTCGGGGCTCTGCAGTACAACTCCGGCCGCGACAATATCGCCGACAACAATGTGTTTATCGAATGCCCGAAGGTTCAAACGGGCGGCTTCAACCTGAACAACCTGCTGTGGGACAACGCCAGGAAGAAGGGCACGGCGACCAATGATCTCTATCTGTCCCGGTATCCCGACCTGAAGCGCGTCTTCGACAAGAGCGGGTTCAATCACCTCTGGCGAAATGTCTATTGGAACTGTCCGATCCTCGTCAAACCCGGCTTCGGTGCGCCGATCGAGTCGTTCGATGTCCTGGATCCTGTCATGTATGCGAACGACAATCCGGGCTTCGTGGATGTGGCCAAGGGGGATTTCAGGTTGAAGCCGGATGCGGCTGTTGTGAGCCGCATCGGATTCCGTCCGATTCCCGTGGAGGAGATCGGTCTCTACAAGGACGAGTATCGTGCCACCTGGCCTGCAAGGCTGCATAAGAATAGGACAAATGAGCCATGAGATCACCGCTCTTGCTTCCCGCCGCCCTGCTGCTGGCTCCGTTGTCCGCAGCGCACGCCGCCGACACTCCTTCCGGCGTGAAGCCCTGGACACTCGCGGAGCGCGACGGTCGGGCGTGCCTCCTCACGCCGGAGGGCAAGCCGTTCCT
>CAYGZI010000181.1:0-9729 GCA_964354245.1 uncultured Planctomycetaceae bacterium | reverse complement strand
CGGGGCGGGGGCATCTTTCTTCGCCGCGGGCGGTTCTTCCTTCTTGGGCGCCGGCGCGGGCTCGGTCTTGGGGGCCGGGGGCTCTGGCTTCTTGGCCGCGGGCGGCTCTGCCTTCTTGGGGGCCGGCGGCTCCTTCGGTGGCTCCTTGACTCCGGCCGGAGCGTCCGGCGGGACGATCGGCACGACCGGCGGGATCACTCCCGGCTTCTCGGTCCCCTCTTTCTTCTCCTCCTTCTTCTCCTTCTTCTTGACGATGTCGGTGCGCGAGAGGTGGATCTTCGTGTAGACGCTGTCGGAGATCACGTAGAACCAGTCGGCGAAGCGGTCGTTCAGGTCCTTGACCTTCTTCTTGCCCTCTTCGATCTTCTTGTCGCGCTCCTCTTGTTTCTTCTTGTTGGACTCCTCAATCAGCTTGCGATCCTCCTCGATCCGCTTGCGCTCTTCCTCAAGCCGCTTCTTCTCGGCCTCGGGATCGAGCTTCTTGGGCGGCTCCGCCTTCTTGGCGGCCTCGGGCTTGGCAGCGTCGGGTTTCTTGCCCGGTTCGGTCTTGGCAGGCTCGGTCTTGGCAGGCTCGGTCTTGGCAGGCTCGGTCTTGGCAGGCTCGGTCTTGGCGGGCTCGGTCTTGGCGGGCTCGCCCGGCTTGGGCAACTCCGGCAACTTCTCCAGTTGCAGCTTGGGGAGAATGTCCGGATCGAACTCCGCCATGATGAACAGATACCGGTTCACCGTCGGGCCTTCCGGCTTCGGCGCGTCGGCGTCCGTCTTCTCGCCCGGCTTGGCGGGCTCCTTCTTCTCGGGTTCCTTCTTTTCGGGCGATTTCTTCTCGGGCTCCTTCTTGGCCGGCTCTTTCTTCTTCTCCGGCGTTGCCTTGGCGGTGGAGGCGATCTGCCCAAACCTCAACACGTAGACCACGCCGTCCTCCATGGCGATCCGCACGTCGCCCTGCGTGGAGAGGAGCACGGGAAAGCCCTCCTTCACGGGAAACAGGGTCGTGAGGAACTTCGCGCTCGCGGGATTCACGTCCACCATGTGAAACCCGTAGGGCGCCACCAGGTCGTCGGCCACCGGGTCGTCCGGGAACTTGCCGACGTCGTGGAGGTACTTGGCCAGGGCCTTGTGCTTGCGCTGGACGTTGACGATCTCCAGGCGCGAGAACGCCGATTCCATGTCATCGAGCTTGGCCCCGTTGGGCTCCTCGTCGGCCTGCACGGCCACGTCGGTCCACGAGCCCTTCTTGTCTTCCTTGTTCTCCGCGATCTTCCAGCGGGGCTCCTCGGGCTTGGCCGCGCGATTGGGCTCGACGGAGAACCGGCCGCGCCGCTCCACGTCGGGGCGGACGCGGACGCGCTCCTGGCCGCCCACCGTGACCTTCTCCATCTTGATGTCGAAGGAGTAGTCGGCCATGGTGATCGAGCGGATGGACGACGTGTTGATGTCCAGCAGGTTCTTCTGGACCCAGTCCTCGAACTTCGTCGAGAAGGTCTCGGCGGGGATATCGACCACGAAGACCGCGTCCTGGTTGGCGACCCGGACGTACCGCTGCCCAGAGCGGTTCTCGAGTTCCTTGCCGATCACGAGCGAATAGGGGGTCCTGTTCTGGTCCAGGATGGTGACGCGGGTTCCCACCCCCGCGGCGCCCTTGGCGGTCTCGGCCGGCTCGAGGACGCCGTAGAGGGCGTGCTGCTCCGGGCTTTGGCTGGCGACGCTCGCGATCTTAAGGCCCATGAGGCTCGACGCCGCGCGGCCCACGCGGTCGGCGGCCTCGGCAGGATAGTTCTGGTGAGAAGGGATGACCCAGTTTCCCTGGGCATCGCGGGAGACTTGGAACGTCTCGAAGGCCGGACTGACCACTTCCAGGCTGGCGGCCGTGGCCGGGTCCGTCAGGCCGGGAAACACCGGCTTGCCCACGTACTCCTGGGAGCCTCCCGCCCCAAACAGACCGGGCCTGGCCAGCCAGGCGACAACCAGCAGCGCCAGGGCGGCCCCCTCGAAAACGTAAGTCCTCGCGTTCATCCGTTTGGCCGTTTCGCCGGCCAGGTGGGTGCAATACACGTGCAAGGCCGCCACGAGCCCGAGGGCCGCCGACGGCAACAGAATCGCAAACAGTTGGTAGACGACGTGCCCGGTGGTGAAGAAGTGGACCTCCAGCGGGATGAGAGCTTCCCAGAACGACTGGCGCCATAAGCCCAAGAGCACCCCCACCAGGATCGACGCGGGGACGAAGTACACGGCCGCGCCGATCAGTGCCCAGTGGGCGGGGGCCTTGCCTGCGGCCTGGGCCCTGCGCAAAAACCAGAGTGACACCAAGAGGGCAATGACGACGTTGGTCGCGCTAGTCATGAGTGGACTCTCCAAACGGCTATCAGCTTTCAGCCATCAGCCTTCAGCTATCAGGTTTCAGCTATCAGTTCTCGGCTTTCCGCTTTCCGCTTTCCGCTTTCGCTCGATCTCACCGCAGCCTGTTGCGGGAAACGCCCTCCCGCTCCCGGACGCGCCGCACCACGAGCACGACGATCCCGACCGCCAGCGGCGGAATCGGCGGCAACACCACCGCCCAGAACTTGTAGCGGTCCTGCACGCCGCGGATCTCCGCCCGGAGGTCCCGCTTGATCTGCTTGGTCTTCTGGTCCCGCTCGCGCGAGAGACGGTCCTTGATCTCTTGTTTCTGTTTGTTGAAGACGGTCTCCATTTCCTGCACCCGGCGTCCGATCTCCAGGTTGGTCATCTGCCGCTTCTCCAACTCCGCCTTCAGGTCCTTGACCTGCTGATCCAGGGCGTCCTCCTCGGCTTTGATGGCCTCCTTGGTCTTGTCGCGGGTGTCCTTCATGGTCTTGGTGGCCTGCTTGCGGTACTCCTCGGTGGCCTTGGCGATCTCGGTCAGGGTGCGGTGGGCGGGGCGCCGTTTGCGGATCTCCAGGCAGCGGTCGTCCCCGGCCAGATAGTCCAGCACGTTGAGCACGAAGGGGATGTTGTCGAAATCGTACATCTCCTCCTCCTCTTCGCTGAGCCGCTCGCGCAAGTTGAAGAAGAGGTGCCCGAGCACGTCAAGGTCGGATACGAGGATGACGTTGATCTTGCCCGGGCCGGTCTTTGGCGTTGCTCCCTCGGCCAGTCCTTTGCTGTGGATGTTGACGGCCAGCACGCAGGGCCCCTGGCGCGGGACCATCGTGCGGTCCGGATTGGGCACGTCCGCCGGGCCCATCTCGGTCATCTCAAACGTGAACAGCTCGTCCACCTTGATCGTCCCCGGCCGCTCCCCGGTCTGCACCAGGACGTCGTACTCCAGCGGCGACGAATAGGGCAGCCCGATCCAGCCGGGATAGAGAAACAGCACGTGCTGAAGCTTCGACGAGACCGGATGGTTCTCGTTGAACGGCTCCTTGGCCACGGCCTTGTCCACGAAGACCAGCTCCGGGGGGATGTCCTCGAAGCGCGGCAGCGGGTTGTACTCCTGGTAGACGACCTCCAGGTCTTCCTTCGCACCTAGCCCGAGAATGCCCTCGGGACGCACGCCGCCCATGCCGCTGAAGGTGACTCCCAAGAGGCGCCAGAGCCGGTGGACGTCCCCTTCCGGGCCGCCGCCCATGGGCGGCATCCGGCCCGCGTCGCCCGTCCCCGGGACGCCGCGGATCCGCGGCACCGGGTCCTCGAAGATCGCGGTGGGCATGCCGTTGCGGATCGCGCCGAGGAAGTTCTCCATCTGCTCTCCGGTCAGCGTGGAGGGCTGCACGGCCAGCAGGGCGTCCACCTTCTCCGAGAGCGGCTTGCTGAGGTCCACGGGAACCACGTCGTAAGCCTTCTTCAGCTCCTTGATGATCGGCCATTCCTCGCGGGGCCGCGGCGAGCCGCCCATGAAATCCATGCCCCCGGTCACTTGGGCCCGGGTCTGCACCACGCCGATCCGCTTGCGCTGCTGCTGCGTCACCGTCATCAGCGAGCGCACCAGCTCGTATTCCACCGGCATCCCGCGCTCCAGAAACGGCACGGTCACCTTCTGCAGGCCGCACGCAAACGACACGCCCATGAAGATCGGCTCCCGGGTAAACGCGCCGCGGACCCGGGCCCCAACCTCGCGCGGGGTGATGCCGAAGGCCTTCTCAGCGCGGGTGGCCTCTTCGGTGGCAGGCTCGGTGTCGTTGATCCGCACGCGGACGTTGCCGCCGCTGCGGGCTTCGAGCTCCCGGAGCACCGAGATCAGATTCAGGCGCATCTGCACGAAGCCTTCGGGCACCGCCGGGCTGACGAAGGCGTCGATCTGCACGGGTTGGGCCGGCTCCAGGCTGTCCAAGAGAGCGATCGTCTGCGGCGAGAGCGAGCTGAGCTTCTCGCTGGTGGCGTCCAGGCGGAGGTTGTGGTGCTGAAACAGCACGCTCAGCCCGACGGCCGCCGCCACCAGGGCCACGCACCGGACCGCATAGTGCCCTGCCTGAAGATACCAGTCCTTGTCGCGGACCCAGTGGCGCCGGGCGATCAGCACCATGCTCAGATAGAGCATGATCGCCACGAGCATCAGGAAGTAGCTCACGCCCGAGAACGTCAGGAGTCCCCGCCCGAAATCGCGGAACTGCTCGCTGATGCTCCATTGCTTGAGCGTCAGGCCGGCGTCGCGCGCGAAGAACGAGTCGGCCCAAACGGCCAGGACCAGCGGGACGTTCAGCAGGGCCCCCAGCACAAAGGCCACGGTGAGGTTGCCGGTCACGAACGAGGCCACCATCGCGATGGCCAGCATGGCGATCCCCACCAGCCAGTAGCCGACGTACGTGGCCAGGAAGAGCCCGAAGTCCGGGCTTCCGAGCGTGCTCAGCACCAGGTACGTGCAGACGAGCGAGAACGCAAGCGCCACCGTGTAGATCGCCACCGCTGCCAGGTACTTGCCGAGCACGATCTCGAAATCCCCGGCGGGGATGGTCAGGAGTAGCTCGTCCGTCCCCTGGCGACGCTCGTCGGCCCAAATGCTCATCGCAATCGTCGGGATGAAGACGAGCATGATGAAGGGGAAGTAACGGTTGAGGTAGCCCAGGTTGGCCAGGTTCGCGTTGAAGAACTCGTCCGGCCAGAACCCGGCAAACACGCAGAGCCACACGAACACCGTGATGAACACGTAGCCGGTGGGACTGGCAAAATAGCTGACGAAGTTCCGCTTGAAGACGGCGAACAAAACCTTCGTATTCATGGTTTCCACCACGCTTGAGTCTAGGGGTCTCGGACGACGGGGGATCAGGCCACGGCGGTGCTCATCTCGCGGAATCGCTCGTCGAGGCGCTTGCCGCGCGTCAGCTCGGCGATCGGGCCGTCGAACACCAGGCGCCCCTCGTCGATGAACAACACCCGGCGGGCCATCGCTTCCACCTCCTGGAGGATGTGGGTGGACAAGAGGATGGTCTTGCGCTGCCCGAGCTTGCGGATCGTCTCGCGCACGTCGTGGATCTGGTTGGGGTCCAGCCCGGCGGTCGGCTCGTCGAGGATCAGCACGTCCGGCTCGTGCAAGAGCACCTGGGCCATCCCAACGCGCTGCCGGTACCCGCGCGACAGCTTGGCGATGGGCTTGCCGATCACGCTCCCCAGTCCGCACAGCTCGACGACCGCGTCGATCCGCTCCCGCTTGTGCTGCGACGAAAGCCCCCGGGCGTCGGCGAAGAACCGCAGGAGGCTGCGGGGAGTCATGTCCGGGTAGAGCGGGCCGTTCTCGGGCAAATACCCCAAGCGGGCCGATCCGGCCACGCGGTCGGCGGCCATGTCGTGACCGGCGATCCGGGCCGTGCCCGCCGAGGGCGCCAAGTAGCCCGTCAAGAGCTTCATGGTCGTACTCTTGCCGGCTCCGTTGGGTCCGAGGAAGGCCACGACCTCGCCCTGGCACACCTGGAACGAGACGTCCTTCACGGCAGCAAAATCGCCATAGTATTTCGAGAGCCCTTGGGCCTCGATCGTGGCGGCACCTTGCTGGCTACTCATAAGGGCTTACTCCGGAGAGAGGAATACGGGATTGCTTAGTAGGACGGATTTCCAATCCGTCAGTCCTGGTGGGACGGATTTCAAATCCGTCCTACGGTTGGGGCGGGAGGTCCCGGCCCCGGCGTGACTCAACTTGTAGGGCGTGACTCAACTTGTAGGGTGGGACAAGCGCAGCGCAGTCCCACCACGAAAGCACGCGGTAGGTGGCACGTGGGGCCGCATACGCCACCTACCACCTGCTTCCTAGTACGGTGGGACTGCGCTCCGCTTGTCCCACCCTACCGCTTCTTACTACCGTTGATGACAAAACTCAAACCGCTATCGCAAGGGTGCCATTATAGCAGGCCGCAATCGGCCCGCCAGAGGCCCCGGGCCTGCCGTTTTTCCCCAGCCTACCTCAAGCAGATACTCCCAAGAATCTAATACGCGGCTCGACGGGAGCGGGGTTCGCCCCGGGCGATTATAGTCCTATTGGGGGGAATAGACCAGTACTACATACTTACCCCTATCATTGGTACCCCAGTGGGAAGGACCGAGACGAACACCTAACCCGCCACTTGCGGGGCAATGTACAGCGGTTTATGCTAGCGGACGGTGTGAACTGAGAACGCCTTTCCTAAATGGTGACTCATGGCCGTGTTACTGGGGTTCCTGCTCGTTCTGGCAATCGGGGGTCTGGCGTTTCTCGGCTATCAGGCCTTTCAGTTGCACACCGAGGCCACGCGACTGGAGAGCGACATCGCCGGTCAACGAGCGCGGTATGATGAGGACAGCAAGCAATGGAATGATTACTCCGAAAAGTTGAAGGCCCAGTATCAATGCCTCGTCAAGAAGTACAACGAAGACGCTACGCGTTGGAACGGGCACACGGCGGCCCTGACGGCCGAGATCCAACGTCTATCCAAATGGAAGAACGTCGCGGACGCCGAGGTCAAGGCCGCCGAAATGGTTCGCACAGCAAGTACGACCCTGGAAAAGGCCAAGGCCGAGTCGGAGAACATGACGTCAACGGCTCAGCAACGTGCGAATGCGTTGCAGGCAGAGGCGGACCAGAAAGTATCCGCTCAACTCGCAGCGGCCAACGAGAACGCGAAGACCGCGGTCGCTGAAGCCAAGGCGAAGGCGAAGGCGCTCACCAATGAGGCGCAAGCGGTTCTCAGTTCTTCCACGAGCCAGGCGGCGAAGATCATTGACGCCGCAAACGAGAAGGCTGAAGAAATCGGCGGAAGCGCCTACGCGGCTATGAAGAATGCTGACGCATACCAGAAGACCGTCAAGGCGATGAGGAATCTGATCGACGGGTATGGCGACCAGTACCTCATACCCCAACAGAGTCTTCTGGACGACTTGGCAGAAGATTTCAGCCATACCCAGGCTGGGCAGGAGTTGAAGCGAGCGCGCGAGGCGACCAAGGTCATGATCCGCAACGGGACCGCAGCCAAGTGCGAATACGTTGAGGCTACGCGGCAGGAAACTGCCATCAACTTCGTGGTCGATGCGTTCAATGGGAAGGTCGACTCCATCCTCTCGCGTGTCAAGCACGACAACGCGGGCAAATTGGACCAACAGATCCGTGACGCGTTCACCCTCGTAAACTACAACGGCAAGGCATTCCGTGACGCCCGGATCACGGACGAGTATCTTGCGACGCGTCTCGATGAGTTGAGGTGGGCGGCAACCGTGCAGCACCTCGCGTTGGAACAACGCGAAGAGCAGCGACGCGTTAAGGAGCAGATCCGTGACGAAGCCCGGGCGGCCAAAGAACGCGAACGTGCGTTGCGTGAGGCGGCCAAAGACGAAGAGAACTTGCGGAAGGCCATGGAGCAGGCCCAGGAACAGTTTGATCACGCAAGCGGGGAACAGAAGGCCATGTACGAAAAGCGACTTCAAGAGATGGCCGAAAGACTCGGGGAAGCCCTGGATAGGAAGGAACGTGCCCGTTCAATGGCGGAGCAGACGAAGAAGGGTTACGTGTACATCATCTCCAATATTGGGTCCTTTGGAGAGGATGTGTACAAGATTGGCCTGACGCGCAGGTTTGACCCAAGCGAGCGGGTTCGAGAGCTCGGCGATTCAAGCGTGCCCTTCGACTTCGACGTTCATGCCATGATTCTCAGCGAAGATGCCCCCTCGCTGGAACAAGAGCTTCACGATCATTTCCGGATCACGCAAATCAATAAGGTCAATCACCGGAAGGAATTCTTCCGAGCCTCCCTGAAAGAGATTCGTGAAGAAATCGAGAAGCTGGGAGTAACAACCGGCGTCCATTGGACGATGACAGCCGAGGCGAAGACTTACCGCGAAAGCCTGGCGATCGAAGAAGCGATCAAGGAAAACCCCGCCGAACGCGAGGCGTGGATGAAACGGCAACGGAAGGTGGAACGTATGGTGGCGAGCGATCTATCAGAGCCGGCGGGAACAGGCGAGGAGGAAGAATGAAGTGGACGTTTCCCTTTGCGTAAAGGAAAGCCAGTCGTAGTGCCTGCTTTGCCGGCCTGTGGGTCGGTACGCGGCCAGAAGCGGCCGGCAAAGCCGGCCCTACGGGGACCGCACTTCCGTAGGGCAGGCTTCCAGCCTGCCGTGTAGGGAACACAGGCAGGATGCCTGTGCTACTCGCCGTCTCCGCGAATGATCCGGCCATGCCGGCCGCCTAAAGGCGGGACTACGAACGTGCCGGCCCTACGGAAACCGCAGCTTGAGGACGAATGCCTCCCAGTCCTTCTGGAAGGCGTCCATGTCGCTGCGGCCCAGGACCGACTGGAGCGTCTGGTAGCCCCCGGGGTCCTTGGCGCGGCTGGCCACGAACTGGTGGTAGAACTTCCCCAGCAGGCCGCGCTCCTGGAGGTAGTAGCAGAGGTAGCGGGCCTGGGCGTAGTTGGTGCCCGAGTCCTCCTGGTAGAACTGGCGGTCGGTGGTCGAGAGGAGCGTCTTGAACGAGGGAGTGCGCTTCTTGCGGATCGCCTCCTGGAGCCCGGCGAGGCGCCAATTCGTTAGTCCGCGGATCTGACCATTGACCTCGGTGGACTGCTCGTAGAGCGAGCCCAGCCCCTCGTTGAGCCATGCCGGGCAGCCAGGGAAGTTGGCTGCCATGAACGGGTGGACGATCTCGTGGACCAGGGTGCCGCCGCCTGTGGCAATGTTCATCACCAAGGCCCGGTCGGTGTGCGAGAAGAACCCAAAGGGCGTGGTCGGGGAGTGCTTGAAGATCGCCCGGCAGTGCTTCTCGTAGCTTTCCTTGTCGCGGAATAGCCAGATGTCGAGGACCTCCAAGGGGTCCTTTTGGAAGTAGGCTGCCTTGAGGTGGTCCACCGCCCACTTCACCGTGCGCTCCGAATAGCCGCGCACGACCTCGGGCGGGTCATCGCCAATGACCACGAACGGCGGCTGAACGAGGATCGTAAAGCCCGACGGCGGCACCTTCTTCTTCAGCTCCATGATATGCTGGGCGTAGTCGGCGGCGGTGAAGGTCTTGGCGGGCTGGGGCTTTGCGGTTGGGGTGGCTGGGGCGGCGGGAGTTGAAGCTGCTACGGCGGCTGGGGCGGAACGCGGTGAAGCGGCAGGGGATGACGCCTGGGGCATCGCTTCGCTCTGCCCCAGCCAGCCTGCGTTCATTCCGGCCGCGAGCAGGCCGCCGATAGCTGCAAGAAGTCCCAAGATCGCGAGCCGCCGGTACGGCATGGAAGTCTCTCCCTGGGTGCAAGACCAACGCGCCGCAGGCGGCGCATAGTCCAAGCGCCAATATCCCGCGTCAGTGGGTTAGACGCAACGGACCCGTGG
>CAYGZI010000180.1:0-9735 GCA_964354245.1 uncultured Planctomycetaceae bacterium | reverse complement strand
GCTCCCAACGCAATCCCCATGCCCGCGCTGTACTCGACGAGGCTGTTCTTAATGACACTGTTGGCTCCCATCAGGCGAAGGCCGGTCTCTCTGTTGTGCGAGGAGAGATTGCGCACGGTCACAAAGTGGCTGACGTACCGGGCCTTCAGCCCATCCAGTGTGACGTCCGCGCTGCTGCTATCGGTCGTAATCGTCGCCGCGAACACGCGGAGGTTCTTGATCGTGATGTCCGATTTTCCGCTGAGGTCAAAGGCGTAATTCCGCTGTTTCACTTCCACATTCGCCGGGCTGCCCCCGCCCGGCGCCCACAGGTATAGCTTGGTCCCGTCGTAGAACCATTCCTTTTCGGCATCCAACGCTCCCAACCTCCCGGTCAAATAATAGGAGTCGTGAAACTTGTCCTCGGCCTTCGCCGGGAACTGGACCTGTCCCGCCGCCGAAGCCGTGATCGTGCTGGTTTGGGGTTGGAACCAGCCAATGACCCAGATGGTGCCGCCGGTCCAGCCGCCCGGAATGTCCGGAATGCCGGCATCCCGGAGTGTCGTGCCCATCCCGGCCGTCCAAGCGCCCTTCGGAACGGGGCGGAAATCAGCCCGGTTCAGCAGATCGTCCGAGTTGGCCACGTTCGGCCAGCGGGCTTCGATCATCATCTTGCCGCCGACAAACACCTGATTGGCCAGCAACGCGGCGTTGCCGGTAATCCGCTCTCGATACCCCGTGACCGGCAAGGCGATGGTCTTCTGATAGATGTTGCCACGGTAGACTGTCCAGCCGCCATCCGCCGGGTCCGTTCCGCTCACCGTGACCACGGCGTCTCCATCCGGTTGGAAGGTGATGGGATGGCCAGGTGTGCCGGATTTGGCCGGTGAAACTGTCTCCCGGTAAGTGCCGGCGCGGATGTTGACGAAATCCCCGGCCACCGCCACGCTGGCGGCCTTCTGGATCGTCGCAAAGGGCTGGGAGGCCGTGCCCGGGTTGCGGTCCGAGGCGCCCATACCGCCCACGTAGTACTTGCCGCCGATGGCCTGGCTGGTCCCGCCCGCCGCCAAGGCCAGCACAACTAGAACTTTGAAGCCTGCCATGGTAACAACCTGCCCCAGTTTACCGAGAGATGAATTCTTGGAGTTCATGCGATCTCCAGCCTGCACGCGAGGCACTGATTTCGTATAGCCGTTCAAGGTCCAGTCCACGCCAGACGGTCAGCCTAACGGCGCTGCCATGAGTCTGGATGGGCGGCCCAGGGAAGTCAAGCCAACAGGCGGCCTCCCGCCCGAAGATGCGAACGAGAAGTTGGTCCACTTGACCTTGTGGTGGTCGGCCCCGCAAGCTCGGCCTTGTCTTCATGTTCATGATGGCATAGACTGCAATCGTGGCCTGCCCTTTCTCCGCGCAGAGCTTTGGGGCAAGGCCGTCTATGAACTGGCCTAAGATGCAAGGCGGCCATCTTCTCCATGACGCGTAACCCGGGATCCGTCGCAGCCAATCGGAGACGACACGATGAAGTATCCGCACGTAGGTGTGATCCTGGGCTTGTTCGTGGGGATCGCAGGCGCGTCCCAACCACGGGCGGCAGCACCTCAGAATCAACTCAAGCTCCATCTCTCTTGGGGCCACACGTCGCCGAAGAGCGGGGCCTTCTATGTGAGACTGTTGGGCGACCGGGGCTCCCTCGCCAACCCCAAGGGCGAAGGCTTGGAGCCGGGGGAAGCCTTGAAGGACGGCGCCTGGCAAACCGAGGCCGGTGGCGGGGACGTGGACGGGATCACCGCGACGTTGCAGTACGGGGACAGAACCGCTAAGGACCTCGACAACCTCCAGGTCATCTGGCGGGACCTGATTGCCCAAAGCGATCCCGACACCGCGCGGCGGCTCAAGTCGGATCCCTCGTGCCATCGCGACAACCGCAAGCTGACCGTGCAGCTCAACCGCGAAGGGACGCTGGGCTTCAGCGTCACGGTCGAGCAATTGCTCCAGAACAAGGTCCTCTGGGTGCCGTCGCTGGACGTGCTGCTTTCGGTCGGCGAAAAGCCGGTGTCGTTTGCCGAACACCAGAAGGAACTGGAGCCGCTGAAGGGCAAACGGATCCTCGAGCAGGTCCAGGCCGACGCGGAAGCCACCTACGAGCAGTACACGGCGCGCTGGGAAGACATGGGGAACCCGGGCTACGTGCATCCCTCGCAGCCGGCCCCGGGGCACGTCGTCTGCCTCAGTTGGGACAGCGCGATCCCCAAGTACGGCATCGACCGCGGGGCGGGGGTATGGAACGACTACGGCAACCCCGACCGTTTCCGTTTCTGGTTCGACAACGGCGACTACGCTTCCGGCATCAAGGACGCCTGGAAGGGGCAGCGGCTGGAGGACGGACTGCCGGTCATCACCACGAGCTGGGAGAAGGGCGGCGTCCGCTACGAGATCGAGCAGTTCGCCTATCCCTTGAACGGACCGCCGCAAGAGCGCCGCGGCGATATCCCGATGGTTCTCCTCCAACAAGTGAAGTTGACCAACCTCGAGTCCAAGGCCAAGGCGGTCCCCCTCAAGATGACCAATCGCCGGGAATTCCCGGCCGGGACGGAGATTGCCCTGGTCTCGAAGGATGGAGTGATCGAGGAGATCGCCAGCGGCCGCGTCCTCTTCTCGATCCAGGGCCCCGGCGCGCAGCAGTGCGTGCTGGACTCGCGAGTCGAGAAAGCCAAGCCCGAAACCGACCCCAAGAAGCAGGCCAAAGCCGCGAAGCGCCCCTGGACCGCGATCGCCGAGGCCAAGCTCCAGATCGAGCTTCCCTCGCAAGGCTCCCAAGCGATCCTCCTGAAGCTCCCTTCGCCGGTGGTTCTGCCGAAGGACCGGGCGAAGCTTCTGGCGCTCGACTATGCTGCCGCGCGGGCGGGAACGCTCAAGTTCTGGGGCGATTATGTGGCCCGGGGGGCGCAGTTCCGGGTGCCGGAAAAGGCGGTCAACGATCTGTTTCGCGCGAGCCTTTGGCACTCCCTGCGATTGCCGCGGCGCAACGGCGGCCCGGAGCCCGGGGTGAAGATCGACCTTCCCTACTCGAACTTCGCCTACGACCAGTTCGGCACTCCGTGGCCGGTCAACCAGGCCATCTATGTGGACTACATGATCTACGATCTCCGCGGTTACCACGCGATCTCCGAGGAGGAGTTGCACGCGATCTACCGCAATAACCAAGAGCCAAACGGCCACGTCGGCGGCTATGCCAACTGGGGCTCGTACACCCCGTCGATGATCTACTCGGTCGCCCAGCAGTATCTCCTCTCGCGGGATCGCGCGGCTTTCGAGCGGATCCTGCCGGCGAGCCTCAAGGCCCTCGACTGGTGCCTGGGCGAGCTTCGCAGGGCGGCTGACCATGCCCGGGCCAGCGGCGGGTTGGTCCGCGCACCGGCCAACGACCTGACGGGCGAAGGCATCTGGGCGTGGACGAACGGATATTTCTACGCGGGGATTGACCTTTTCGGCCGCGCACTGAAGCAGCATGGCCATCCCCGGGCCCAAGAATGCCTCGACGCCGCCCGGGAGTTCCGTCTGGCGCTCAACCGGGCCTTCGCCACGGCATCGGTCCAATCCCCGCTGGTCCAGCTTCGGGATCACACCTGGATCCCCTACGTCCCATGCGAGGCCCTGACCCCGCGCCGCATGATGGAGATCTGGTATCCGACGGATGTCGACGGCGGCGCGACGCACCTCCTGCGCCTGAAGGCCCTGGACTCGAAGGGTCCACTGGCGGAATCGCTCTTGAACGATCACGAGGACAACCTCTACCTCAAGGGTTGGGGGATGGCCAACGAGCCGGTCTACAACCAGCAGGCCACTGCGTATCTGCTCCGCGACGACGCGAAGGCGGTGATCCGCGCCTTCTACAGCCAGATGGCCTGCGCATTCAGCCATTCGGTCTACGAATCGGTCGAGCACCGCTGGACCTGGGGCCAGTACTTCTGCCCGCCAAGCACCGACGGGGCCTGGTTCGATCTCTACCGCCACATGCTGATCCACGAATTGGACGGCGACAACCTGCTCTTGTTCCAGGCCACGCCGCGCAAATGGCTCGAGGACGGCAAGCGAATCGAGATCGAGCGGGCGCCGACCTACTATGGTCAGCTCACCGCCACCCTGGAAAGCCAGGCGGCCAAGGGCCAGATCCGCGCCGAGATCGACCTGGCCCCCGCCCGCACCCCCGGGGCCCTATTCGTCCGCGTTCGGCATCCCGAGTCCAAGCCGATTCAATCGGCGATGGTCAACGGCCGGAAGGCCGAGTTCGACGCGGCCCAGGAGTGGGTAAAGATCGAGAAGCCCGGCCAGCGTCGCTACTCGATTGTCGTTGGCTACTGATTATGGGACGTGTCAACTCTTGGCAAAGGAGCTTGTCGTGAAGCACTGCTTTGTTTTCATCTTGGTTCTGGCCATGGCCCGCACGGCTTCCGCCGAGAGCATCGTCTTCCCTGCCGATGCCGGGGCCGTCGACATCAAGGCCAAGTACGGTGCCAAGGGGGACGGCGTGACCGACGACACCGCCGCGATCCAGAAAGCCATTGACGAAGTTAAGGGGATCCCCGATACGCTGTACTTCCCCAACGGCACCTACCTGGTCGGCGACAGCGTGGGGATCTTCAACGGCAAGGCCCACAGCCGCGACCGCTTCCTCACCTACCAGGGCCAGAGCGAGGCGGGGACCATCATCCGGCTCAAGGACCACTGCCCGGGGTTCGACGATCCACAGAAGCCGAAGGTCGTGCTGTCGGTCTACCAGGGCCAGGGCACCGGCGATGTGATGCACAGCTACGTGCGGAATCTCACCGTGGACGTGGGCCGCGGCAATCCCGGAGCGGTGGGCCTCCGTTTCATGTCCAACAACTCGGGCGCCATGTACAACGTCACGATCCGAAGCAGCGACCCGAAGGGGGCCGGCAAGCTCGGGCTGGATATGCGGCAGGGGCAGAACGGTCCGTGCTTCATCAAGCACGTCACCGTGATCGGTTTCGATCATGGCGTGGAAACCGGCGACACCTTCTCCCTGGTCTTCGAGCACTTCACGTTGAAGAACCAAAACGTCCTGGGGTTCGACAACGGCAGCGCCCGCACGACCCTGCGGGACCTGAAGAGCATCAACAGCGTGCCCGCTCTCAAGAACGGCCGCAACGGCCACATGACGCTCGTCGAGGCCGACCTCGCCGGGGGTAGCAAGCACAGCCCGGCCATCATCAACGAAAGCACCAGATTCTTCGCGCGCGACGTCAAGCAGAGCGGTTACGGCCATCTGCTCAAGGACGCCGGCGGCAATATGCACGACGTGGCGGCGCTCGACGAGTGGTACGAGGGCAAGGGATACTCGCTGTTTCCGTGTGAACTCAAGACCCTTCGGCTTCCCATCAAGGAGACGCCCGAGGTGCCTTGGGAGACGGACCTGTCGAAGTGGGTGAGGGTGGATTGGTCGAAAGCCGGCGAGGACATCGGCGAGGCGCTCCAGGGCGCCGTGGACAAGGCCGCTAAGGAAGGGAAGACCACCATCTACTTCCCTCGCCGCGCCCGCACCTATGACTACCCGAAGTTCACCCGGCCGATCCGTATCCACGGCAACGTCAACCGCATCGTGGGGATGTCCAACATCATCGACATCGCCGACCCGACCGGCAAATTGCAGACCGGCCAGCAGGCGGTGTTCACCTTCGAGGACCTCGCCAGCGATGCGATCGTGGTCGAGCGGTTCTTCCTCCTCGGCGGGTGGAAGTGTCCGCGTGGCGCGTCCATGTTCGAGAACAAGTCGGGCAAGGCGGTGGTCATCCGCAACGTGGGGCATGGGGGTATGCACAAGAAGCCGTCCACCAGCGGCGAATGGTTCATCGAGGATGTGCCCGTCATAGGCTTACGCCTCGGCCCCGGCGAGAAGTGCTGGGCGCGGCAGTTCAACCCGGAGTCTCCCAAGCCCGACATGATCGAGGTCAACGGCGGGCAACTGTGGATCCTGGGGCTGAAAACCGAAGGCCGCGCCCGGCACATCATCGCCCGGAACGGCGCGAAAATGGAATTGCTGGGCGGGGTCTCCTACCAGTCCTGGGGGAATCAGCCCCTTGATCCCCCGATGTTCACGGTGATCGACTCGGATGCGTCCTTCACCTTCGGGTTCTATCACTGGAACCTGCCGTTCACGACGATCGTGGAGGAGACCGGCGGCAAAGAGACCAGAACGCTTTTGCGCAAAGAGCTGACGAACTACCACCTGCCCCTGTACAGGGCTTCCGTCGCTAGCAAGGCGCGTGACGAACGGGTCGGCGGCAAGCCCTGAGGACATGCGGCGCGCGGCACGCTGCCCTAGGTGAAATAGGAGACAATGCCGGGCCGCCGACACTCAGAACCCAACTGTGACGGCCGGCTCATTCGAAGAGTATTCCTCAAACCCCTTCTTGGAGCTCCTCATGGTACGCCATCCCCTTATACTGGTTGCCTTTCTGACCGTTTCCGCCGCCGCTTCGGCCGCCGAGATCGTTTTCCCCAACGACCCCCGGGCCGTGATCGATGTGCGGCGCGATTGCGGCGCGAAGGGCGACGGCGTGGCCGACGACACGCAGGCCCTCCAGTCAGCTATTGAGCGGGTGGGAGGCAGTGACCATACGCGGTTCATTTATCTGCCCAACGCCACCTACCGCATCACCCGCACCCTGGTACTCAAGCCGCCGGGTGCCGGAAAGGAGGGGTCCATGGTGGGGCCGTGGCTGTGGGGCCAGGACCGCGAGAAGACGATCATCCGGCTGGCCGACGGCGCCGAGGGCTTCGGCGACGCCTCCAAGCCGCGCGAAGCGGTCCGCGGCGTGTCGCGCCCGGATGGCGCGCGGATGAACGCCGACTTCTTCGACCGCACCATCGTCAACCTGACCATCGATACGGGCAAAAACCCCGGCGCCGTCGGGATCAAGTTCTACAGCAACAACACCGGCCTGATGCAAGACGTGCTCATTCGCGGCGATGGCGCCTGCGGCCTGGACTTGGGCTTCAACGACCAGAACGGGCCGCACCTGATCCAGGACGTCCAGATCGAGGGCTTCGCCGTGGGCATCCGCACCGGCCACGTCATCAATAGTCAGACCCTTTCGCGGGTCACCGTGCGCGGGACGCGCCAGACGGGTCTGCTCCACCGCGGCCAGATGCTGGCTGTCGAAGGGCTCCAAGTGATTGGCGCCCCGCTGGCCATCCAGAGCGGCGAAAACGGCGTGCTGACGCTCGTCGATTGCAGGTTCGAGGCGCCGCCGGGCGCCAAAGGCCAGGCCATCAGGCTCGAAAAGGGCCATCTCTACGCCGCGCGGCTGGCCACGAGCGGCTACGCTACGGCGATCTCGGCCCTCGACGCCCCGGGTGGCGGCAACAAGGGACCGAATATCGACGAGTACGGCTCGCACGGCGTCGAGGTCCTTGGCGACCGGCCGCCCGCGTCCGGACTGCTCCTGCGACCGCCGCACGAACCCGAAGTCCCCCTGCCGACCAAGGCCGACGACTGGGTGTGCGCGAACGACTTCGGCGCGAAGGCCGGCGACGAGCGGGACGATGCCCCGGCCATCCAGCGGGCCATTGACGCGGCGGCCAAGAGGGACGCGCGGACCGTCTACCTCTTGGGCGGCAAGAGCGGCGATCCCAACTGGTACTGGCTGAAGCAGGACGTGAAGGTCCACGGCCCCGTCGAGCGCATCATGGGCTTCGGGTTCGTCCGCATCCTCGGCGGATCCAGCAAGGACCCGAAGTACCCGGAGAACCTGGCCAAGTTCGTCGTGGACGACGATCCCCAAGGCGCGAAGACCGTCGTGTTTCAGCACCTGCAGGTGTTCTCGCCCTGGCCGAGTTTCGGCATCGAGGCCCGCTCCCCGGCCCGCACGGTCGTCTGCCGGACCACCGGCGGCACCGTCATCGCCCGGCCCAGAACCACCGTCTTCATGACCAATTGCGTCGGGCACTGCTACCAGGAGGCCAGATCGACCGTCTGGGCCCGGCAGTGGAACACCGAGGGCGGGCCGGAAAAGGTGGGCGTCAACACCCGCAACGACGGCGGGCAGCTTTGGGTCCTGGGCATGAAGACCGAGGCCAAGAGCACGAAGATCGCCACGCTCCATGGCGGCCGCACCGAAGTCCTGGGTACGCTGAACTACAACACGACGGGCGTGAAGGACGACACCCCGTTTTTCCGCGTCGATGATGGCACGCTTTCGGTGGCGGGCTACCGCGAGGTCTGTTTCGTCGGCGCGTGGTGGAAAACGACCGTCCTGGCCACGCTCGACGGCCAAGCGTATCGCTTGCCGTCGAAGCCCTGGCAGACCTCGTCGCTACTGCGGGCCGGGAAGTGAACAAGAGAGCCGATGGCGACTACGGCTGCGCCTGATCGCCGCTTCGCGAATGCTCGGCGGTTCTCCCCGCGAGGCTCTCTTTTCCACCCAAAGCGAGCTAGGGTGCAATGCTTGCCGCTCCTGGAGCGAGTCTGCCTGGCACGATTTTGCCCATTTGGCCCGGAGGACGATAATCCTTCGCCGCGTCGTCGACGACCAGCACCCAATCCATCTGCTCGCCCGGCGTCGGCGGCGTGAAGGAGCGGGTATCGGTCTTGGGGAACTCGTCGATGAGTTGCCTTTTCCCGTCGCGCGGATTGAACCACCACGCGTGGAGCTTCTCCCCGCTCAGTTTGCCGGCTCGCCCACCGAACGGGTGGCCGGCCGGGGCGTAGACGAACAGATAGCTCGCATCTTCGTCTCGGATGGCGCTTAGGCAGTTCACGCCGGCGCCCGGGATCGACGTGTCTGGCACAGCGGGGACGATGAGCGAATCGTCGGGCACTCGGGTCAGGAAGGGACGCGATTGGATCAGACGCCGCGCGTGTTGCACCTGTCCCGCGCCGGG
Organism: uncultured Planctomycetaceae bacterium; assembly: GCA_964354245.1. GTDB lineage: Bacteria > Planctomycetota > Planctomycetia > Pirellulales > Thermoguttaceae > CAYGZI01. Next base: position 852 of record CAYGZI010000180.1, on the reverse strand, counting down.
CTGGTCGATCGCCTCGCGCCAGGGCAAGAGCGGGCCGTTGATCGGACGCCGCCCGGGCGCCCGTGGACGCCGAGCCGATTCCCCGAATTCGACGGTTCGGGAACTGTGACCGCTTGGTAAAGCACCAAGCGCTCGCAGTCCAATGGCGTCCCAAGAAGGACGGTCTTCCAAGGAGTTGAGAGAGCTTCGGGAGGGTATCCCAGCGTGGGAGGCCGAGGATCTCATGGTGATCGACCCCAAACCGGAATGCATGCTGAAGTACCTCTTCGAGGTCGTCTGGAGGATTCAACCGATCCGGCGGGACCACCATCACAGCGATCCGCAGAATTGGGTTGACGAGCCGCCAGCGGCCGGCACGATCCGAACCCGTTGCAGGATCTGCGGCGACTTCGTCGGGTATCGCCCGAACCGGAAGGCTGAACGCAGTTCTCAGCAACGAGAATGAGGGTGTCTCGTCGGAAGCCGAACCACCATTCATGGCCGCCTCCCCGAACGCCGACTAGCTAACCCAGCGTCCATTCTGTCCCACCGTTGCCAGCGTGGACGGTAGAATGCCTGACGACAGTCACGACCCGGACCTTGACAGAGCGGAGTTTGCCCAACAGTGGCCCTGGGTAGTCAAGACTCCCAGTTTCGGCTCGAATTTGTTGGAGGGGTGTCCAGCCCGGGAGAGCAAGTGGGGAACGTCGGAGATGAGCGGTCGAGTCATTGCGATCGGTGACATCCACGGCCATGCGAAGGCCCTCGCTCGGTTGACTGAGCTTGTTCGGCCCACCCGCAACGACATCCTGGTAACTCTGGGCGACTACGTGGATCGAGGCCCGGACACGAAGGGAGTGCTCGATCAACTCC
>CAYGZI010000179.1:0-9735 GCA_964354245.1 uncultured Planctomycetaceae bacterium | reverse complement strand
ACCCTGAGCCGGTTGCGCCCGGCAACGGGCCGGACGCGGCCTGGGAGGCCGCCTTCGAGCAGGCCACGCTCGCGTTCCTGCTCGACGTAGTCCGGCGCGAAACGAGCCCGCGAACGTATCAAGCCTTTGAGCTGTGTTCCCTGGGTAGGCTCTCCGGCGCGGAGGTGGCGCGAGTGACGGGGCTTTCGCGGAATGCCGTGTATCAGGCCCAGAAGAAGGTTTTGCGCCGGCTGCGGGAGCTGGGGGCCACGTATCGCGACCGCGGCCCTCCGGACGATTGCCTCCGCGCGGCGATCCAATCGCGTCCCGTAAGCTGTGTGGCCACGGATGGAACACGGATCAAACACGGAGGGGAGGACTAGGTGTGGTTTGGACGCGACGGTTGCCTCTTTGTTTCCGTGTCTGCTCCGTGTTCCATCCGTGGCTGTGTCACTTGTCTCGACAACGCTCATGACGACTGGCGACCGTCCGATCCCGCACATCCCCGACTTCGACCTCCTCCGGCCCATCGGCGAGGGCGGCTTCGGCGAAGTCTGGCTGGCTGTGAACCGGACCACCGGCCAACCGCGGGCCGTGAAGCTGATTCCGCGCAGGCGGTCCGGCAACAAGGACCCGGCCGGCCGCGAGGTCACCTCGCTTACGCGTCTGGAGGCCAACGTCCGCTGCCGCCACCCGAACCTGCTTCCCATCCACCACGTCGGGCAGACGGCGGAGCACGTGTTCTACGTGATGGACCTGGCGGACGACGTGACCGGCCGTGCGGGATCGGCAGAGGCGGATTATCGCCCGGCCACGCTCAAGAGCCGCTTGGAGCACGGCCCGCTTCCGGCCGGGGAGTGCCTCCGCTGCGCCCGGCAGCTCTTGGCCGGATTGGCTTGTCTGCACGAAGCCGGCATGGTCCACCGCGACGTGAAGCCGGCCAATTGCCTGCTGGTCGGCGGGGAGCTGAAGCTGGCCGATTTCGGGCTCCTGACCGAGTCCGACGTGGAAACCTCGCGCCTCGGCACCCAGCCCTACATGCCGCCCGACGGCTGCATGGACGTCCGCGCCGACGTCTACGCCGCCGGGCTGGTGATTTACGAAGCGTATTCGGGCCAGCCGGTGGCGCGATTCCCGAGCCTTGGAGAGGCATCCCAAAGCGTTGCCGGCGACCCGATCCTGGCAAGGCTCAATCGACTGGTCCTCCGGGCGTGCGACCAGGACCCCGAGCAGCGTTTTTCGGATGCAGCGGCCATGCTAGCCGAACTGGAGACGGCCCAGACTCCGATCGGGCCTCGCCCGGCGCTCGCACGGCGGCTCGGCGTATGGGCCATCGCGGCCGCAGCCCTTGCGGCGTGCATCCTGGGCATTGTCTTCTGGCCGAGGCAAGTGCCGCGGGTGGACGTGAACTTCATTACTCATCCCTACGAAGCCATCGTTCTGCTGGACGGCGAACCGCTGCTAACGCCCGACGGAACGCCGTATCGTACGCCGTGTACGGTGCAGGGCCTTCCCGCCCGGGTACACCAAGTGAGCTTCCAACTCGACGGGCTGGGAGAGATGGCGGTCGGGGAGATTGACTTTCGCGAGCGCCTGGAAGTCGTGGCGTGGTGGCCGGGCCGGAGGTGAGGGGGTGGCCGCTAGAGCCGCTTGGCATAGTGGGCCAGCACGTCCTGCCGGCCCACCACGCCCACCAGCTTCATCTCGCGGTCCACCACCGGAATGCAGCGGACCCGGGTGGACTGGAACATCCGGACCACCTTGGCCACGGGACAATCTTCGCGCACGGTGAGCACCTGCCGGGTGAGGATGTCGCGGACCCGTTTGGCGATTTTTGCGGGGAGCAGGAGGTCGCTCTTCGAGAGGATGCCGACGAGCTTGCCGTCGCCGTCCACGACCGGCAGGGAGCCGACGTGGCTCTTGAGGAATATGTCCAGCGCCGTCTTGCAGGGCTGATCGGGGTCGATGGTCACGACCGACGTGTTCATGATCTCGGCCACGGTGACGTTCACCGTGGCGCGGTACCGTTTCAGGTCCAGCACCATGTCCACCTCGCGCGGGCGGTCGCCGGAGAGGGACTCGAAGCCGCACTTCCTGTAGACGTGCTTGGCCTTGACGTTGGTGGCCTCCACCGAGAGCTGGATCTTCTCGAAGCCGATCTCATGGGCAAGCTGCACGCCGCAGCGGACCAGCTCGGTGCCGATGCCGGTGTTCTGCAAAGGCGGACTGACGACCACCAGGATCTCGCAGACGAGGTCGTTGGCGGGGAACAGGGCCACGTGCCCCGCGACCCCTTCGCCGAACGACAGGGCCACCAGGTTGATCCCATTGCCGATCATGTACTGGACCCACTTCACGCAGGCCTCGTCCTTGATCGGGGGAAGGCCCTGGAAGGAGCTCCTCGGCTGGTAGGCCAGGTACATCTCGATCAGGCGCTGGCAGCGTTTGTCGTCCAGCGTGGCGATGAGGATGGGCTCGCCCTTGCGGCTGATGAAGGCATGGGGAAAGCAGTAGATCGTGCTCTCTTCCACCCTGCGGCTCATCAGATCCCTTTCTGCATCCTCCACGCCTTGATATAGTCGTCGCTGTAGAGATGCTTGTCCAGCAGCACCTCGGCGGAGATCGCGGCCTCGACCAGGTCCTTGTCGCACGCGTCCATGATCGCCGCGTCCAGCCCCGCCGCCAGGCACATCACCAGGTACGTCCGGTTGATCAGATGGTTCATCAGGCACCGCTGGCTCACGTTCGACAGCCCGATGATGAAGTGCGGGGGCGGGTCGCTGACCAGGGCCAACTGGCGGATCGCCTCCATCACGTTGCAGGGCTGCTTGGAGGCCACGTTGACCGGCAGGATGATCGGATCGAGGTAGACGTCCTGCGGCGCCAGACCGGCCTCGATGGCGGTCATCAGAAACGCGGCCCCGCATTCGACCCGCTTCTCCACGTTGCCGGGCACGCCCTCCTGGTCCATCGTCAAGCCGATGATGCCGGTGGCGTTTGCAGCGGCCAAGGGAATCAGCTTGCCCATGCTCTCCGGGGCCGCCGTCGAGGAGTTGATGACCAGCCTGGTGTCGGGCAGGGCTTGCCTCACCTTGGGAACGGCGGCCACCAGGAGATCGGGCTTCGCGCTGTCCAGGGAAATCGGCTTGTCGGCCGCCTCGTGGACGGTCTGGGCCAACCAGACGAAGTTCTCCACGGGGTCGCCCTTGGTGGGGCCGAGGTTGACGTCCATCACGTCCGCGCCGCCGGCAACCTGAGAGCGGACCAGATCGTGGATGACCTTTTTGTCCTTCTCGTTGATCGCCGCGCGCACGTCGCGGTACATGCCGTTGATCCGCTCGCTGAAGATAATCATCTGGCTCCTCCCGATCCTACAAGTTCGTGAATCGTGGTCCGAACCGCCTCCACCGCCTTGGGATGGCGCATCACCAGCAGGTCCGCCCCGCCTTGGAGCAGATCGGTCGCAGTGACTGCTTCCCAGGCCGGGCCGCGCCGGTCGCCCGGCCCCCACACCTCGGCCATCTCCTCGCCCGAGCGGGCCTCCTTCGCCCGCCACGCCTCGTAACCCACGTCCAGTAGCACCGGCTGGGCCATCAGCTTGTCGCCCGACAGGGCCGCCAGCCTCCCACGCTCCAGAATCGAGTAAATGTACTCCATGCCGTAGCCCAGCGCGGCCGTGCTCGGATAGATGACCACGTCCGAAAGCGGGTAGCCCATGTCGCTCACCAGGATGTTGATCTGTTTGGCCTTGTTGATGTCGCAGGGCGACAGGGCGATCACTTTGTGCCCGTAGGCTTGGGCAGCGGCGGTGAGGGTGCGGTATTCGGTCTCGGTCACGCAGCCGAGGAGGCAGTTTTCGCCCTGGGCGGCCTCGGCCACCTTGGGCATCACCGTCTGGTCCTTGGCCGCCACGTCGCAGCCCCAGATAATCAGGGGAAGGTCCACCGCGGCGAGGATGGCCTTGACCGTGTCGGCGGCCTGCTGCGGCGAGCGGTCGCCTTCGTCGGGGTGCGTGCCCACCAGGCGAAGGCTCACCAGGTCCGCCCCCAGCTCTTGGACTCGCCTGGCCCAGGCCGCGGGATCGGACCAGACGTCGCCGTACACGTCGGCCAGGGCCTTGGGCCAATCGGCCGGTTCCTTGTCGAGCACGTCCAGGGCAATGGCGGGCGCATGGGGCAGATCCCCATCGAAGCTCAAGAAGGGGATGCCGGATTGGCCGCCGACCGTGACCGTGCGGCCGCGCGTTCCCCCTTCGGCCTTGGTGGCGCCGATCGTGACCGTATTGACTCGGCCCGACCAGTTCGCTTTGGCGTCGGGAATCGTCATGCAAGGCTTCCTTTCATTCCAGGTAGGTTATGCTTTAGCATAACCGACGACTACGCTGCGTTATGCTGAAGCATAACCTACGCCTACTGGGTCAATAGTGTTGTAGTGTCTCGACGACGCGGCGGACCGCCGCCAGGGCCGGGCTTGGCGTGGGCAGACTGAAGATGTCCTGTCCGGCCGCCCCGGCACGCTCGACCTCCGCGTCCTGCGGAACGTCGGGCAGGCGCCCGGCGCCGAGCGCCGCCAACCGTCGCGCGACCTCTTGCGGCATGTTCCCCGGCTCCGCGCGGTTCACCAGGACCGTCCGGTGGCCGATCTTCACCGGCAGTTCGCGCGAGAGCGCCAGGATCCGCTCGACGGCGCGGAGGGCGGGCAAGGTCGGGTCCGTCACCGCCACGAGGAAGTCCACGTTGTTGGTCGTGCGCCGGGAGAGATGCTCCATTCCCGCCTCGTTGTCCAGGACCACCGCCGCGTAGTTCCGCGCCAGGTCGTCCAACGACTTGCGGAGCAGGTTGTTCACGTAGCAGTAGCAGCGCGGGCCTTCAGGCCGGCCCATCGTCACCAGGTCGAAGCCGTCGGCCTCCGCGATCGCCCGCTGGATTTCGTCCTCGACGGCCCGGACGCGGCCGATGCCGCTCTGCGGGGATCCCTCGGGGCTGGAGCCCTGCTCGCGGATATCCGCCAGCGGCCTGCCGGTCGGGACGCCGAGGGCCTCGGCGAGATTGGAGTTCGGGTCGGCGTCCACGGCCAGGATGGGACGGATCCTCGTCTCGCGGAGCGCGCGGACCAGAAGGGCCGCGAGGGTCGTTTTCCCCACGCCACCCTTCCCGGCCACGGCAATCGACAGCGTCAAGGCCGCCTCCCTTTCTCAAGCACTTTCCGCTGCCCCGCGGCGCCGGACCTGCCGGCGCGTCCCGCCCACGTTTCGGCCACCGAGGGAAACCTCGCAAGGTCCGTGTGGGGCAAGAAGCACGCGGACGTGAACCGCTCCATGTACCCCGGGTCCACCATCAGCTCCCGGTAGGTGATCCGGTCGCGGATCCGCTCGACCTCTTCAAAAAGCGCGCGGTCGAGCATGACCAGCTTCGCGCCGGCCACGGAGCTGTTGCCGATAAACTGGACCCGCTCCAGCGGAATCTCCGGCAGGAGGCCGATGGCGATGCAACTGGAGATGTCGAGCTTGTTGCCGAAGGCCCCGGCGATGTAAAGCCTGCGGACGTCGCCGAAGGAGAGCCCCACGGACTGTACGAGGCTGTCCGCGGCCGCGTAAATGGAGCCCTTGGTGCGGATCAGGTTCTCCACGTCGGACTGGGTGATGACGATGTCGCGCCCGCTGCCCGACTGCTCGGCCGGGACCAAGAGAAAGCCCGGGCGTCCGTCTTCTTCGGAGATCCGGAAGCGTCCGCCCCGGTCGGTGGCCGAGAAGCGTCCGCTGCGATCCACCACGCCGGCAAGAAACATCCCGGCCAGCACGTCGATCAGCCCGGTACCGCACAGGCCCACCGGTGGGCAGCCGTCGATGGTCGTCGCCGCGACGGCCGGCTCGCGCGGGAAGATTTGCACGCTGTCGATGGCCCCGCTGGTGGCCCGCATCCCGCAGGTGACCGAGCCGCCCTCGAAGGCCGGTCCCGCCGAAGCCGAGCAGGCGACCAGAAAGTCCTTGTTTCCCAGGACCACCTCGCCGTTGGTGCCGACGTCCAACAGCAGCGAGATCTCGTCCGACTGGTGCATTCCCGAGACCAGGATCCCCGCGGTGACGTCCCCGCCGACGAAGCTGCCGACCATCGGCATAGTGTAGAGAATGCCGCGCGGGTGAATGCGCAGGCCCACTTCGGCGGCCCGCACCGGCGGCGGCGTGGTCGTCGAAGGCACAAACGGCCAGAGGCGGATCAGGTCCGCCTCCAATCCGAGCAGGAAGTGCAGCATCGAGGTGTTGCCCGCGGCCACGATGCAGTGGATGTCGCGCCGCCCAATGTGCGAGCGCTGCACGAGGTCGTCGATCAGCGTTTCCACGTCCTGGATCACCGCCTGGTGCATGGCCTCGGCGCCGCCGGGCTGCCGGGCATAGTTGATGCGGCTGATGACGTCCGCGCCAAACTTGATCTGCGAGTTGTACTTGGCCGCCGCCTCCCGGGTCGTTCCGGAGCGGAGGTCCACCAGGTGCCCCACCACGGTCGTGGTGCCCACGTCCAGGGCCAGCCCGAAATTGCGGTCCGTGGTGTCGCCCCGCTCGACGTAGAGGACCTCGTTGACGTCGCTTCGCGGGCCCACAGTGGCCGTCACTCGCCCGTCCCACGTCCACGTCCAGGACGACCGGCCCGCCTCGAACTTGCGGAGGATCCGCGGCAGCTCGCGGGTGATCTTCAGCCCCATCTGAAGCGGACCGGGCCGCTCCCGGGACACTGCCCGAAGCAACCGCTCCTGGTCGGCGGCGGGGTCGTCCAGGGTCGGCTCGGACAGAACGAGGTACAGCTTCTCGATCAGAGGCGCCAGGGCCGCGGGCGTGCGTTGCGGCCCCCGGTGGGTGAAGTCGCGGAACCGCTCGCTGTCCTTGCCGATGCCCGCGTACCCGGCCAGGCGCGACTCGGGCGGCACCTCGACCGCAAGATCGCTGCGCGGCACGACCTGACACGCCAGGACGTAGCCGCGGCGAATCTCGTCGCGGGTGAGAAACTCGGTGGACTGGCCTTCGACCTCGCCTTCGCGGACGATCACGCGGCACTTGCCGCAAATCCCTTCTCCGCCGCAGATCGCTCCGACGTAGACCCCGGCCTTGCGCGCGGCCTCCAGAAGGGTCTTGCCTTCTTCGACCGCCGTTTCGCGCTCGTCGGGAGAAAAGCGGATGCGATAGGTTGACACGGGCAGGGTTCAGGGTTCAGGGATACCGATCCGCGGTCCATCGTTCCGGAGCTTTGGCCACGGATGAAACACGGAGAAAACACGGACAAAAGAGGGAGGCGACCCTCGTGTTGGAGCCGCACCTGGTTGTCCCATCCGTGTTTGCTCCGTGTTTCATCCGTGGCTTCTCACGCCTTCCATTGTCTCTTTAAGTAGCTGGGGATTCCCGAGGCTTCCTTGGGGCCGATCTGCACCGACCAGCCGGATTCGTCCTCGACGCCCGCCGAGAGCACCGCCACAAGTCCGGGCAGGATCAGCTTGCGGTGCGTGACCTTCGCGTCCATGCCCGCGCTCTTCATGGCCTTGGTGATCGTGGCCGCGTTGAACTTGTCCGAGGCCCAGGCGGTCAGCACCGAGGTCCCTTCGGTGTCCACGGAGATGATGTACGCAGGGACCCGGCTCGCCTCGACCTCGCCCTCCACGGAGTAATAGCTGAGCGAGAAGTTGGTCGTCACCAGCACGGGCGACTCGGCGCCGACCTCGCCGACCGAGTAGAGCTTGGGCTCGACGGCCACCGGCTTCTGCGGATCGATGTAGATGTCCTGCCGCGTGGTCAAGACGGGGAGCATCTGCCACGGCTCGACCAGGTCCGTGACCACCACCCCCGCGTACTTGGCGACGTAGGTACACGCCTCGATCGCCTGCACGGTCGGGTCCGGGCTCGTGGCAAAGGCGATCGTCGGGTATCCCAGCGGGCGAAAGCTCTTCAAGGAGAGCCGCCGGATCTTGGTCAGGGCCTCCAGGGTGGCCTTCAGTCCGCGCGTGCCGGGGTCCAGCACGATCTGCTCCACGCCCTGGGCGCCGACCTTGGCGGTCAACTCCGCCAGGGGCTCCAGCCCGTCCGCGCGGATCGCCAGGGGACAGTTGTGCTGCTTGGCGGCCCGGGCAGCGGCCTCCGCTTCGGCCGGATCGGAGATGTACAAGAGCGGGCGCCGGCCGTCCAGCGCGGCCGCGGCCCTCTGGAGGTTAGCGGCCTTGGCCGACATCACCAGACAGGCCAGGCCGGACTTCTCCGCGGCCAGCTTGACGGCCTTTTCCAGGCGATCGGCGCTAGCCGACTCGTTGTCCACGGCAACGAGGTTCACGCGGATCCGCGTCCCTACCCGGTCGAAGGCGAGTCTCCCCACGGCTTCTGCCCGGCGGGCCAGGGCGTCGTCGTCCAGCTTGTCGGAGACCCGCACGGCCACGGCTGCCGGACGATAGAACTTCTCCTCGTGACGGTACAGTTGCGTCTCGTTGCCGACCTTGATCTCGTTGGAGTCCGTGCCGACGATCACCAGTTGGATGGGCGGGCGCGACGCCGACTCCAGGGCCGCCTTGCCCGCCGCGGTCACGTGGGGGCACTTGTCCAGCGCGACCTGCTTGGTCGCCATCTTCATGGCGAAGGCCAGGCAAGTGGGGAAGCCGCAGTCCTTGCAGTTGGTCTTCGGCAGGTTTTTGTAGATTTCCAGGCCCGTCAGAGCCATACGTCGGCCTCCCGGTCTGCTTGCGTCTTTTCAGAAATCCGAAATACGAAGCACGAAATCCGAGACAAATCCAAAATCGGAAAGCTCCAATGACCGAAACGCCTACTTGAGACCCAAGGGACGGAGTCGCTGCGGTTTGGGATTTCGAGCTTCGGCCATTCCGATTTGTTTCGGATTTCGGACTTCGGATTTCGTGTTTCGAGTTTCAAGTCACTCTTTATAGCAGCGGCGGCAGCGACAGGGCAGGGTGGCCGACCTTTTCCAGGTGGGCCAACACCTCGTCCTCGGTCGCGGCGTCCTCCTCGGTGGCAATCTTGTCCAACAGGTCCGGCACGCCGACCCGCGCCGCTTCCTTCTCGAACCGCTCGCGGATCCCCTCCTTGAGCTGCTTGGGCATCCAGACGATGCGTTTGACGCCCCCGTCGGCCGCCAGGAACTTGGGGCTGGACAGGTAGAGCCGGCCGACCCCGAGAAAGCCCGGCGTCTGCGCCCCGCCGCCTGTGACCGACGCCAGCTCCCCGAAGGTCATCCCCGACGGAGTGACCGCCTGGAACTCCCGGTTGACGATCATCACCCCGTTGGCCACGGGCAGGATCGCCAGGATGCACTCGAAGCAGCCGCAGCTCGTCATGGGCGACTCCAGCAGGCTGTAGGCGCAGAACCGCTCGACTTTGCGGTTGGAGTGCTCGTAGACGAACTTGTTCACTCCCTCCCACTCGCCCTTGACGTGGTCGATCGTGCGGCCCTTGGCGATGGGTTGGTTCGGGCCCGCGGGGCTGATCTCGTAGTTGGCCCGGCCGTCCAGCCAGTTGTACGCGCCGCAGAGCCCCAGGCGCTGCGGCGTAATCACGCAGACGTGATCGGGGGCGTAGCTCTGGCAGACCGTGCAGCTATAGAACGTGTCCACCGATTCGTCGGTCATGCCGGCGATGCGGTCGTCGCGGTGGGCAAACGCCTTGCGGGCCTCTTCGATCTTGGCCCTCACGTGCTCCGGCACCGAGGAGATCCTCAGCGCCACCTTGTCCACGATGCCGCCGTACTCGTCGTGGAGCTTGGCGTGCAGGAT
>CAYGZI010000178.1:0-9821 GCA_964354245.1 uncultured Planctomycetaceae bacterium | reverse complement strand
GAAGTGACCGTGTCGACCAGGAACAACGCCCCGGCCTGCCGGGCGATTCCCGCAAGGTCTTCCAGCGGCTGGCGGACCCCGGTCGACGTCTCCGCATGGACCACGGCGAGGACTTTCGGGCTCCTGCCCTGGACGGCCTTGCGCACCGCTTCGGGATCGATCGCCCGGCCCCAGGGGGCGTCCACCCGGATCAGCCGGCCGCCGATCCGGCCCACGATGTCCGACATCCGCGTGCCGAACACGCCGTTGACGCACACCACCACCTCGTCTCCCGGCTCGACCAAGTTGACAAAGCAGGTCTCCATCCCGGCGCTTCCCGTGCCGGAAACCGGGATCGTGAACGGGTGTCCGGTCTGGAAGAGATAGCGCAGGAGCCGCTGCGTCTCGTCCATCGCGGCCAGAAAGTAGGGATCGAGGTGGCCGATGCACGGGGCCGCCATGGCCTGCAAGACCCGTGCGGACACGTCGCTGGGGCCGGGCCCCATGAGCACGCGGGCCCCCGGATCGAGGTCTCTGAACTCCCTGGGATCGATCGACACCTTTGGAATCTCCTCATCAGGGCTTGGACGCCTTGGCGCCCTTGGCCGGCAGCTCGCGCAGGCGGATGTTGCGCCACTGGACCCGCAGCGGCTCTTCGAGCGCACCCACGCCGTGGACCTGGAGCCCGATGAATCCGCTGGCCGTCATGCCGTCGTGCAGGTCGGTGACCTTCACGCCGTTGACCCACGCCTGGATGTGGTCGCCCTGGCAGACGACGCGATAGCGGTTCCACTCGTCCTTCTTGAGCAGCTTGCGGATCTCCTCGGTTTGGCCGCCGGAGTTGAGGAACTTGCCTCGCCGGGCCTCGTCGTAGATGCCGCCCGAGAAGCCGCCCACCGCGATCTCCACCTGGTAGCCGTGGACGCGGCCGTTCTGATAGTCCTTCTTGCTTTCGCTGCGGATCTGCACGCCGGAGTTGAGGCGCGGATCGCACTTCACGTCGAACTCCAGCTCGAAGTCGCCGTAGTGCTTCTTGGTGCAGAGGAACGAATTGGGGCTGTTGGGCACGGAGCTGCCCAGGATCGTGCCGTCCTTGGCCTCGTACTTGGCCTTGCCGTTGATCTGCTCCCAGCCCTCCAAGTCTTTGCCGTTAAACAGCGAGACCCAGCCGCCTACTTCCGCCGCGGCCGCAAAGCCAACGGCAGCCAGGACCGCAATCGCCGCGATACATTTGCAGAACACTCGACCACTCATGCGATTCTCCTTCGTTCGGTTAAAGATACAAGATACATCCCCACTGGGCTCTCCCTTGGCACGTTGGCGGAACCTCCTCACGTGGAATTGCGAAGCGCGTCCAACAACTGGAAGTACTCGTCGCAGTGCAGCCGCGCAAGCTCGTGATGCACCCGCAAAGCCACAAGCCGGGCGGAATATTGCGCCCGGGCCCGCACCGCTTGATCGATCACCGGGAGCAGGTTGGCCGAAAACCGCTCCCGGGCGGCCGGGTCGTGCTCGTCGCCACAGATCATCGGCCTCAACCGCACCCGGCCGACGTACACGGCAATGCGGACCGCGCGCAGGGCCTCGCCCTCTTCGTCCGTCAGCAGTTCCGGGCGAAATCGCTTGAGCCACGGCGCCAGTGTCTCTTTCTCCGCAGCCACGTCCCGGGCGAGAGTCCGGTACGGCTCGATCCGCCGATCGGAAAGCCCGAGATGCTCCAGGTCCGAGGTCAGGTCGAAGCCCAGGCTGCCGTCAAGATACTCCGGGTCGTATCGCGAGCGCAGCTTGGCGGCCCGCCAAAAGCTGGGCAGCAACATGCGGCGGAGAATGCGGCGCGCCGAGTCGTCGGTGGCGCCGAAGATCCGATTGAGCAGCTCGTGCCGTTTCTCGCGGAGGTCCTCGCCCGCCCGGCGAAATTGGGCGACCCACGGCTCGCGGTCCTCTCCCGGCCAGAGCACGGCCTGGGCATTGAAAAAGTCGGTGGTGTACTGCCGGTTGAGCCAGACGATCGCCTCGCCCACCTGGACTCCGACCGCCCGGGTTATCAAGAAGAACCAGAATCTCTGGTACAGTTTGCCGGAAAGATCGCAGAGGGCATCCCAGCGCCCGTAACCCACTTCCGTCTTGACCGCGTCGATGGAAGTGCTGGCATCGAACTGCTCGACGAGCTTGTTGTCGTTGCGGCTGAAGTAGCCGCCGTTTCGCCAATCCTCGAGAAACCGCAGATCGATCCCCAGGTAGTACCGCTGGCGCGGCTGGGGCTGCGGCCGCGCCAGCGCGAATCGCGCCCGGGCAAAGAACTGCGCCCGCGCGTCCCGGCCGGAATCGCCGGGCGCCGCCTCGGCGCCGCATATCTCCGGCGGGGCTTCCTCAGGGTGCGGACGCACCCGGCTTGCTGCCGTACACAGCGCCCACTCAAAGCGGAATACCCGCTGCCAAAGCCACTCCAAGTGCTCGTCCTGGCGCGACTTGCGGTAGTCCTCCATCAAGTCGAGGTCTTGGGCCTCCGCGACGCCCATCGCCCGGGCGGCAAGCAGCATGGGAATGCTCTTCAGGGCCATCCCGCCCGCAAACGTGATCGTGCCCACAACCACCGGCAGCGCCAATGCCACCTTCGCCGAGTAGGTCTGCATGCCCGGCAACAGGCCGCCCACGTAGCCCAGAAGGCTCACCATGGCCGTGAAGCCCGTGTAGCGCAGACTCTTCCTGCGGAGCAGGTCGCCCGCGTAGTACAAGAAGTCGGTCAGCGTGATCAGTCTGCGGAGGTCCTTGAGCATACGATTCCCGGCCGGGCGGATCGTGTCCCCCCTTACGATAGCCCGAACCGCCGGGCGAGAAAAGCCCCCCGGCCGAGTGCGCCACTGCTTGCCGCAAACGTAGGACAGGCTTCCAGCCTGTCAGACTTCCGAAGTCTATGAGACTTCGGAAGTCTGCGTCTGAACTGTGTTGCATCCCGATGATCACTACCCAAGCTACCCTGTTGGAACGCCTCCGTGACGGTACGGCCGCGCTGGCGTGGGAGGATTTCTTCACTCGCTACGGCCGGGCGATCTATGCCCTGGCGCGGGCCCGGGGGTGCAGCGGGCACACCGCCGAGGAGGTCGTCCAGGACGTGATGCTGGCGATCTTCGAGCGACGCGACGTATTCCAGTACGACCCTGGCCGCGGGCGGTTCCGCAATTGGCTCTCAGCGGTCGTCCGCAACGTGGTCCCCACGCGTCGACGGCGTCCGGCCGAGCGGGTCCGAGCCGAAGGCGGGCAAGTGGATTCCCCTAGAGAATCTACGGTTTTACCCGTTGACAGGCTACGGCAAAAACCGTAGACTCGCAGGCAGTCGAATTCATGGATCCAGGAGAACCGTATCATGCCCAGACCAATCCACGAGCGACCGACCCCAGGGGAGCTGGAAGTCCTCAAGATCCTCTGGGAGCAAGGCCCCTCCACGGTCCGCGAGGTGATGGACGTGCTCAACCGGCGACGACGCCGCGCCTACACCTCGGTGATGAGTCTGCTGGAGGTGATGACGGAGAAACGCCTGCTCCGACGCGAGCCTCAGGGCCGGGCGTATGTGTACCGCGCCAGCGTCGCCAAGAAAAGGACCCTTGGCCGGCTGGCTCAAGACCTGCTCGGACGGGTTTTTGACGGGTCGGCCAAGAGCCTGATGGCCCATCTCTTGGACGGCGGCGTCGCGCCGGAAGACTTGGAGGAGATCCGTCGCTTGATTGATGAGTACGAGCGGGTGCAAGGAGAAAGATGATGGCCTCGTCCTCCTCCTGAGAATCCGTGGTCCGTGGTTTTGACGAACGCCTCTGCCGCACGTCACGTCTACAGTACGTGAGTTGTTGGAAGCAGGGTAACCCCGCTGACGACCCATGAGGGACCACCAGACAACCGCGGGGGTCCTCTGATATTGCGCGGCGGATCCGGCTTGCCGTGCGCATAGACAGGAGAAGGTGGTGGAGAATCTCCATTCCTCGGATGGGGGCGCACCCCACGGGAACGGAGTCTGCGCGGGGTCTCGCCGCCGCTCCCCTGGAATCACCGTGGCCCTGCAGTCCGGTGTGGCTGCAAGTGCTTGGCGGCGGGAGTGAATCGTGAAACGTTCTCCTAGGACCCTGAGCTGCGTGTTGGCCGCCGGTCTCAGCCCGGCGGCCGTATGCCTTTGGGCCATTCTGGCAAGTGCCGGTGCGGCAGCGCCGCCGTCCACTGTGACGCTGGCGGGCATTGTTGTCGACGCCGAGGGAAAACCGGTGGCCAAGGCGGACGTAGCCTATGCCAGCCAACCGGGGGCAAGCTTCGGCAAGGACACGCAGGAACTTCAGACCCAGACGGATGCGCAGGGACAATTCCGGCTTCCGCTCGATACCGCGGCAGCGGACGGCCGGCCGTTGTTTCCCGGCATCGTCTGGGCCCACAGCCCGGGACGCCGGCTCACCTGGCGCCCTCTCGCCGATCCTGGCGATCGCGTGCCGGCGCCCGCCGGCATCGAGGAACCGGACCGATCCGCGCACGTCGATCCCTACGGCGACCCGCTGCCGGAGGGGGCCCTGCTCCGCTTGGGCACCGTCCGCTTTCGGCATTGCAGTCACCCCAGGTGTATCGCGTTCTCGCCGGACGGCCGGACCATCGCCTCCGCGGCCTCGAACCAGGACCACGGCGTCTATCTCTGGGAGGCAGCCACGGGCAAGATGCTCCGCGAGCTGAAACCCGCTGAGCTCGAGGCCGGCTTCGGCGCGATGGCCCTGTCGGCGGACGGCAGGATCATCGCCTCGGGCAGGCACGAGCGGATCCGGCTTTGGGACGCAGCCACGGGAAAGTCGCTGGGCGCCGTCCCGCACCCCGGCTCCCGGGGGTTCAAGCCTCTGGCGCTTTCGCCCGACGGAAAGACCGTGGCCGCGCCCGTGAGCAACACCGTTGCCTTGTGGGACGCGGCCAGCGCCAAGCCGATCCTCCAGGACTTTCAGGGCCACGGCAGTGCAACCCAGTTCATCGCGTATTCCCCGGACGGCACGTTCATTGCCAGCGGGGGCCGCGACGGCCGGGTCATCGTGTGGGACGCCAAGTCCGGCCGGCAGATCTATGAGCGGTCGCTTGGACCAGATTCCGAGGTAACGGCCATGACTCTCTCGCCGGATGGCCGGGTGCTTGCCGCCGCCGGGCGGTTCGTTCGAGCATCCGCCGATGAAGGCCCTGACGCTGGCCGGCGTCAGGCCGCCCGATCTTCAGGGCCGCCTCTGGATCGACGTGAATCGGGACGGCCGCTGGGACCCGATCGGCCGTCTCGAGTTGGACGCGGGCTTAGAGACCGGCGCAGCCCCGTGTCACCCGGGCGACGCGGTCAAGCTCAAACCGGGGCTGTTTACCGGCGACGGGCTCTTGATCAAGACGATCTACCAAGGGGAAGAGGCGTCGCGGTCCGGGCGCGAGACCTCCGAGGTCCGGATCAGCCTGACCACGCCGGAAGGCACGGTCCTGGATCGCGGCTCTTCGAAGTTCGGGTGAGGGGGGCTCTGTCCGGCCTCGTGTCGAGTGCCGCCGGAGCAGCCGCCCGCGACGCTGATGCTGCAACTCGAATTCGACGTCGGCCCTCTGGCAGGCGTGGTCGGAGGGGCCGCACCGGTGCCGGTGGCCCCGAGGTAGAGCGATTCCTGCGCCAGAATCGCCGCCAACCCCCTTGACAGAGGGCGGCAGGCGTACTAGGGGTATTAGTACAGTTGCAGCATTCGGCCGGGATTCCGGGAAAGCGCGACAGATCCGGCCTCTGGCGCGCAAAGACCAGGAGGTGACCGGCCATGTCGACTTGTAGGCGAGGTGGCGGCCACCCACGGGGACGGAGTCTGCGCCGCGCGACGTCGATCGGACAACGACCGATAGCCGGGCCAGGCGGGTCCGCCGGATGGGTGGGTTTTCGAAAGAAGGAGGTAGACATTAAGCGATGGTGGCTTGTTGTCGGCGCGCCGCTCCTGGTGTTCCTCGCACTGGGGGCCTCGGTCGGCGCGGCGGAGGAGAAAGGACCGAAGAAGGACGCGGCGGTCGAGGACGCGGCGTCCAAGGCAGGCCCGGCCGGCAAGAGCCCGGCCTTGACCGGGCCGGCCGTGTTCAAACTCGACGAGGCGCCGGCCTTCGGCAAGGAGGAAGGCGCAGCGGAACTTGCCGCCGAGCAGAAAACGGCGCCGCCTGTTCCGGCCGAGCGGTCATCTCCCCCCTCGGCTCCTGAGGGGGCACAACGTGATAAGCTGCGACAGTCGCCACGGAAGCTGGCCGGTGTCCAGGTGCTTTCAGGCCGGCCTGTTGAGAGCGCGCCCGGTGTCGTGGCGAAGCTTCCAACGCCAGCCGGGATTTTGAAGGAGTTGCGGGCGCGTCGCGAGTCGGTGGAGAACTTGCGCGTTGAAGCCACTTGGGAGGAGTATGAAAACGGCAAGCCGTCCGCATGGGAGGACTCGGCCATCTATTGCGACGATCTGGGCCGTATTCGCGATCGATACTTCGATGGCCAAGGGGCCTTGCCTTCGGGCCCGAGAGTGCCGGGGGGAGCGCACATGCGCGACGAGCTTTTCAATGGGGAAATCACCGTCAAGCTGGTCGACGACCCCACGAGGAATCACCTGGGGGGACCGTTCCAAGCCGGTGACGACCCGGATTCAAAGAGACGTTATCGATGTGCGTTGGTTTACGACGGGAAGTTCCAGATGGGGTCCCACCGCAACCCTTTTACCTACATGGATGCGATCCTCATCCCCGACCTGTCCAGGCTGTTGGCCGGCGGAAAGGCGGTGACGGTAGGACCCGCGGGCGGGCAGCAAGATGTGTACGAACTCCGCTATCGCTTCGATCCGAAGGACGATCCTGACCGCCTGGAACACCGCGTTCTGGTGGATGCCGGCAAGGGCTGGGTCGTCACGAGACACGAGCAGTTCTTCCCGGACGGGAAGTCAGCCCGCCTGACCACCTGCGACTACAAGCGCGCCGATAGGGGGCTTTGGGTACCGACGAAGGGAAAGGTCTGGAACTTGTGGGGGAAAGATGTTCCCGACCGCGAGTGCAGGTTCACGGTGCGTCGCGTTGTGGCGAATGACCCGGCGTTTGACGAACGCGTTTTCGATGTCAAGCTCGAACGAGGGGTCTACGTGTCGGACACGCCGCATCACGCGTCGTACTGGCTTGAGGAAGATGTTGTCTCGGGGAGTGACTTGACTCGCCTGGCACGCGACGCGCTCGCAAAGCAATCGGCGCGCGTCTCGCAAGCCCGCGACGGTTCCAGTTTGGCCGGTCCGGCTGTCGGTCATCTTGCGCCGGACTTCAGAATCGATACCATGGACGGCAGGAGTTTCAGCCTCCGAGAACAACGAGGGAAGTTTGTCCTGCTGCACTTCTGGGCCACCAGACTGCCTCTCGACGAGGCCGAGCTTTCGATCTTGAAGGACACACAGAGAAAGTTCGCAAGGGAACGACAACTCGCGGTGCTTGGCCTATGTGTCGGTACCCGGGAGGATATCCGGCGTGTGGCCCAACAGAAGGACATGTCCTGGCCGCAGGCTCGCATGGACGTTCAATCCCAGGAACGGATTGCCCGGGATTACGGGACGCTGGGTTTCGGCTTGGTCATTCTCATTGGGCCCGACGGCAATGTCCTTCTCAAGCGACGCGCGGGGGCGGTCGATATCCACCCCACGGTACGGGAGTTGCTGGAATAGGGTGCCCAAGGACCTGAAGCTCTCCGGCCCGAAAGAGGCCTTCGCGGCCACCGTAAGCTACGACATGCTCGACCTCTACGGCAAAGTGGACGCCTCCGTGCCCATCGTGCTGGATGCGAAGAACTGAGATGTAACGTTGCCGGTGCGACTCCGCACCGGCATCTTCCTTTCAAGTTGACTCAGGGGTTCTATTGCGAAACGAGGAGGTGAACATGAACCGATGCTGGCTTGTTGTCAGCCCGGCGGCCCTGGTGTTCCTCGCACTGGGGGCCTCGGTCGGCGCGGCAGAGGAGAAAGGACCGAAGAAGGACGCGGCGATCGAGGACGCGGCGTCCAAGGCAGGCCCGGCCGGCAAGAGCCCGGCCTTGACCGGGCCGGCCGTGTTCAAACTCGACGAGGTGCCGGTCTTTGGCAAGGAGGAAGGCGCAGCGGGGTCCCCCGGCCGGTATCCTGGCGGCCAGTACGTGCAGTGCTCGACGCAGCCCAGCAAGCAGGTCAAGCGCTACCCGAAGCTGAACTCGAAGAAGCCGCTCTACGGGTCGGTCGTCTTCGACGGCAGTTTCGTAGACCCCTCGGTCGGGACGGTGTTCCACTTCGTGCTGGACCAGTCCGGCGACGCTCCCCTCGCGGAGTCCGGAAAACCCGAGGCCGCCAAGAGCAATAGCTTGCTTGCGACCCTCGCGAGGGCGCTTTCGGGTGAGAAGCCGGAGCCGGTCCCCTACGACCGCCTCTACTTCGACATCAACCGCGACCTGGATCTGACCAACGACCGGGTGCTTAAACCGGCCAAAGAGCCCCCGTTTCCCCCGTCGCCTTACGAGGGACCCATTTTTGAAGACCTGGTGGTGCCGATGGATTTCGGGCCGGGGCTTGGGATGCGGCCGGTTCGTTTGATCCCGCGGCTCAGGGTCCTTGGGCCGGATCTCGCCTACGTTGAGTTTGTCCCCACCGTGGCTCGGAAGGGGAAGATCCGCATCGGCAAAGAGGAGTATACAGCGTGCTTGAGTCAAACGCAGATGATTTCGGGGCGGTTTGACCGGCCGCTGGTCGATCTCGAGTTGAAGCCGGTCAGCGGCCCGGCGCCGAGCCGGCGTTCTTCTTTCTCGTCGATCTGGCTTTGCGCAAAGCGCGAGTTCGATGGCCGGCTTTACACTTTTTCCGCGACGCCCCTGGGCGACGAGTTGACCGTGAAACCCTACGAAGGCGAGTACGGCATACTCCAGGTGGGCCCGGGAGGGCGGGCGATCACCAAACTCGGCATGTTGGGCGAGCTGGTCTCCAAGGACGCGCTGGTCAGCGTGGGAAAGATGACACTGCCGCCGCCGGAGGAGTTGCCGCGCGAGCACCGGCTGCCCGTCGGCGACTACACGCCCGTTCGCCTCGCCTTGGACTACGGCCGTCTGAAGGTGAGCATCCAGGCGTCGACGCTCGCGTTCAGCCAACCTGCGGATGAGGGGGAGGCCCGGCCGCCGGCCGTCTACGCGATCCGGATCCGCAAGGACAAACCCTTCGTGTTCGAGCTGTCCGGCAAGCCCGCCGTGATGTTCACCGGTCCCCGCAAGAACCAGACGTTCAAGCCGGGGGACGAGGTCAAGATCGAGGCCGTGCTGGCCGAGCCGTCGCTTGGCGTGATGATCGCCGGCCTGTTTGACGCCAGCCGCAAGCGCGGCGAGATCAAGATCCACGACGGAGGAAAGGAAATCGCGATGCCGGACTATGAGCGGCTCGATCCCACGGTCGTGATCCGCAGTCCGGCCGGGACGCAAGTGGCCGAGGGCAAGATGCCCTTCGGGTGAGGGGGAACCTGCGGGTACTCGTGGCGAGTACCGAAGGATCTGAAGCTCTCCGGCCCGAAAGAGACCTTCACGGCCACCATCAGCTACGACACGCTCGACCTCTACGGCAAAGTGGACGCCTCCGTGCCCATCGTGCTGGAGGCGAAGGACTGAGACGCACGCGGCGGACTTGGCGGCGAGCGTTTGCCTTCTGCCAACGACTGACCGCTGGGGCAACCGGTTCCGCCGGATGCCCGCTGCCCGTCCGCATTCTTTTCTGAAGTTGATCCAGGGGCTTTTCCGCGAGAAAGGGAGGTAGACATGAAGCGATGGTGGCCTGTTGTCAGCGCGCCGCTCCTGGCGTTCCTCGCAT
>CAYGZI010000177.1:0-9855 GCA_964354245.1 uncultured Planctomycetaceae bacterium | reverse complement strand
CCGTGCCCTTGCGCCCCGCTCCTCGCGCAGCCGCGAAGGCCGCCGGCCCGTCGTGCATGTCGTCCGGCCGCGGTGCCCGGCGTGTGGAAGCGTGCGACTCCGCGCGTACCGCTCCACAGCGGTGGACGAGGAAACGACCATGCGCTACGCCGCCTGTCGGGACTGCGACCTCCGGCTGCTGCTGGTGGTCGAGTGACTCTTTCCAAGAGTTGGAAACCGCCCGGCCCGGCCGTGCTATCCTGGAAAGCGAAAGGACCCGCCCATGCGTAAACCCGTCTACCTGGAGTCGTTGGGCCACATCGCCGCGACGGCCGGCTGCCCAGTTTCCGAGGTGCTTCGGATCATCGCCGAGATCGGGGCCCGGCCCGTGTTCGTCATAAACGGCGTGCCGCACTTCTCCGCGGAAGTGGCCGGGACGGTCATCGCAAGGGCGCGCGGCTGGACCAATCTGTCGGCCTACCACAAGCGATTCGACGGGATCGCGCTGAGCGACGCGGCCCGGACGAGGTTAAACGAAGCACTCGGGCAAATCCTTGATGCCCCGGGGACCGGGCAGTGACTGACCAACGAACCATGTCGATCACGAGCGGCCCCCAAGGGGCGATCTTGTTTTCCGTGGCGAAGGTGGACATCCAGGCCGCGGCCGGCGACGGTCCTGGAAGCAAGCCGCCGCGGGTGTCGATCCTGGCGTACACCGGCGGCGCGATGAAGCCCGCCGGCTGGTCGGAGCTGGCGATCGATCTTGTCGGCGCCGACACTGCAGGCCAGATCCCAATCCTGGCCGGCCACGCCGAAGACTTGGACGCCCTGGCCGGCCAGGGCAGGGCGGAAATCCGCAGCGGGCAACTCTTCGTCGCCGGTCCTTTGACGGAAGCGACGGCCGCCGGCCGCCTGGTCATCGGCCTTGCCCGATCCGGCGTCAATCTCCAAGCCAGCATCGGCTACGCCCCAGAAGTCACCGAACACCTTCCCGCCGGCCAGACGGTGCAACTCAACGGCCGGCGAATCACCGCGGGGCCGCGTGGCCTCACAATCATCCGCAAGGGCCGGCTCCGCGAAGTGTCGCTGCTGCCGATCGGAGCGGACCCCGGAACCAGCGTCTCAATCTCTGCCAAAGGAAACCCACACATGGCCACTCTGCCCATCGAAACCCCCGACGATCAGATCAGCGCCCAAATGGCAGCCCGGCTCCCCGAGAATCTGCCCGGGTTGAGCGACCCCGAGCGCATCCGGGCCCGCTGGCAGCGTGAGACTTGGCACTTCGACGAAGGGCCCAAGCAGCGGGCCGAGGCCGCGATGCTCTCCGCCGCGGCGGGGCGATTAAGCTACGCCGACTTCGAGAACCAGTTGCTGCGCGAGAAGGCCGCCGACTCCGAGCTGGCCTTCCTTCGTGCCGAGCGTCCCCGCGGGCCGGCGATCCACTCCAGCACGCGGGACTTTGAACCGCAAACGATTCACGCGGCCTTCGCACGGTCGGCCGGCGTGCGGGACTTGGAGAAATCCTTCAAGCCCGAGATCCTCGAAATGGCCGACCGGCACGGCAACATCGGCTTGCAGGAGTTACTCATCAAGGCCGCTTCGGAGCGGGGATGGACCGGCGGCCGAAACCGGATCACGGGCGGCAACCTCCGCGAGGTTCTGGCCTACGCCCTTCCGACGCCGGGCATCCAGGCGGCCGGCAACATCTCCACGATCGACGTGGCGGGCATCCTCTCGAATGTCGCCAGCAAGGTGTTGCTGGAAGGCTGGAACGCTGTGGAGCAAACCTACCGGGCCATCTCTCGGCCGCGGCCGGTCAGCGACTTTAAGTTGACGACTTGTTTTCGATTGAGTGCCTCCGTCGAGTACGAGCAGGTCACGGCCGGCGGCAGCATCCCCAGCGGCACGCTCGGCGAAGAGAGCTTCGTCATCGCAGCAAGGACCTATGCTAAACTGATCGCTCTCTCGCGCACGCAGATCATCAACGACGACCTCGGGGCCTTTGACGACATCCGCGCCCGGCTCGGCCGCGGGGCCGGGTTGGCGCTCAACAGGATCTTCTGGACGGCGTTTCTCAACGACGCTGCCTGCTTCACCGAGGCCCGCGGCAACCTCATCACTGGGGCCCCGTCGGCTCTGGCCGATGATGGAGCCTCCTTGGACGCCGCCAACCTCGCATTCGCCGCCGTGACCGATGCCGACGGCGGCCCGATGGGGATCGCGCCGCGGCTGCTACTTGTGCCGCCCGTGCTCGGCAGCATCGCCCGGCGCCTCTATGTGTCCGCAGAGCGGCGCGACACAACCGCCAACAAGCAAATCCTGGTTGCAAACATTTTTCAGAATCGCTTTCAGCCTTTAGAGAGTGCTTACCTTTCTTCAGCAGCGATCGCCGGCTCGTCCGCAACCGGGTGGTACCTGCTGGCCTCGCCGAACGATTTGCCCGTGGCGGAGATCGCCTACTTGGACGGCAAGGAAAGCCCGACCATCGAATCGGCCGAGGCCGACTTCGACACGCTCGGCATTCAATTCCGCGGCTACCACGATTTCGGCGTCTCGCTGGCCGAATGGCGGGCTGGGGTGAAAAGCACGGGCAGCGCGTAAACCGACTTCTCCCGGGCGATTTTGATCCATTGGTCGCCCGGGGTCATGGGACCCGGCCGCCGGCTCTTCGCCGCTGGCGGCCGGGTTTTTCTCTCAGTCAGTCTTGAACCTCCGACGTATTGACCGGCCGGCCGCACTTCATTTCTTGCGAAATGACCCGTTGCCGGCGCCCGCCAATTGTCTCCGGACCCTGGTTTTCGCGTGCAAACCCGGGTAAAACGGGCGCGAGGAAATCCGCCCAGATTGCCAAACTGGGGTAATTCCCCTATGCGGCCCCGTGGTAGGATGGGAGCATGGTGGAACTAATCACAGGCGGCCCGCGCGACCCGGACGACCTTCGCCAGACGGCCACCAACGAGCAGAAGTTGCGGCAGATCGAGGAGCTGGTCTGTGCGCGCCTCCGGCGGGGCGTTTGGGGCACGCTCACTGTCCGGATCCCGATTCAAGACGGCGTGGCCCAGCTCCTGGAAGAGACGTTTTCCCGCCACCTCCGATAAGCCGGGCGGCAAGCGACTGGACGGTCTGTCCAGTGGCGGCTTCCGGATCGGCGTGGCGGTCCCCGGCGAGGCCGCCGGAAACGGCGGGACGCGATCGACACTCGCCGATCCTGGCGACCAGGACCGCACCGGCGAGCTGGTGCTCCTCGATCCACACCGAGGCGACCAGGGCCACGACGGCGAGCTGGTGGTGCAGGACGATCGACCCGTCACCCGCCACCCGTCCCCCGCCACCCGTCTCCAGTCTCCGGACTCCCCTTGCAATCGCCCGCCACCGCGGTATGCTTGTCCCAATGGGCGGGGAGTAGGGTCGCCCCCGAAACCCGGCTGTTGCCTCGACCGGCTAGCCCCGCCCCTTTCTTCTCCATCGAGGCGCCGACACACGGAGGCATCGGCCATGTCTACACACCCCACGGGCATCCCGCCCGCCGGCCCTTCCCCCTCGATCCGGGAGACGGAGGCCATCGACTGGCAGAGGAAGTTTGCCGAAGAGCACGGGAGGCTTCCTAAATGGGCGGAATTGAAAAGCGTGGGCTCTCCTCACGGCACCTTTCGACGCTACAAACGATTCGTGATCGACCGAAATGCGCTGAGTCGCAGGTACTTAAGCAACCCCCCGGGGCCCGCTTCAAGGTGCACGGAGGACGAGGCCATCGACTGGCAGAGGAAGTTTGCCGAAGAGCACGGGAGGCTTCCTAAATGGGCGGAATTGAAAAGCGTGGGCTCTCCTCACGGCACCTTTCGACGCTACAAACGATTCGTGATCGACCGAAATGCGCTGAGTCGCAGGTACTTAAGCAACCCCCCGGGGCGCGCTTCAAGGCGCACGGAGGACGAGGCCATCGACTGGCAGAGGAAGTTTGCCGAAGAGCACGAGAGGCTTCCTCCGTGGGCGGTATTGAAAGCGGTGGGGTTTTTCTCGGGTACCTGCCGACGCTGGAAGCGATTCATGGCCGAACGCATGGCGCTAACGCTCAAGTACAGAAAGAACGTCGGCGGGCGGCGCCCAATCGTCACAGAGGGCCAAGCGATCGCGTGGCAGCGGGACTTTGCGGAAAAGCACACCCGCCTGCCAATGTGGCGGGAACTAGGAGCGGCCGGTATCCGCTCCGGCCGATCCGGGGCATGGACGGCATTTCGCAAGGAGCGGCGCACGCTGACGCATCGCTATCCGATGAATTGCCCAATCCTGGTCAGGCTAGACAACGGCCAGTGGACATTTCTCCCGCTTTCGGCGGTCCCCGCGGCCAGCGTGGCGGCCGACAAGGCGAAACCGACCGCCGCGCGTCTGGCGTCGGCCGCAGCGGCAAACGGCCATGCGGACCAGGCCGTGGCCGCGGCGCCGCCGGCTGGCCCGGCTGGTACGAGCCCGGGCGGCCGAAGCCGGTTTGGACCGAAAGGCCCCCGGTACGATCGGAAAGCCGATCAGCAAATCCTGCAAGCCTGGAAGACAGGGCAGTACGCCACTAAGGAGGAGCTGGCCCGCCAATTGGGAATCACGCCGCGGGACGTGGAGCGCGCCATCGCCCGCGAGAAGATGCGTCTGAGGCGGACCGGCCCGGGGTGGTCCGATGCCGCGTCTGCCTTGCACAAATCTCCGCCTGTCAAGACGGCCTGAGATTATTGCGTGCAACCCGGCCCGGTGAACTCCATGCGGAGTTTCCCGGGCCTTTTGCTGCGCGGCCTTGTACAAATCTCCCTTGTACAAATCTCCCGCCCTGGTTTGTCGGAGGTGCGCGCGACAATCGGGGGTATGAGCAACGACCTTTCGACCCCGACAATTGCCCCCGAGCTACTGACCAGCCGGCAAGCCGCGGCCCTCGCCGGAGTTGGCGAGCGGACCTGGTGGAGGTGGAGCCGCTGCGGACTGGCACCAGCTCCAATCAAGATCGGCGACGGAAAGCGGGCCGCCGTCCGCTTCCGCCGATCGGAGCTGCTGGACTGGATTGCCGCCGGGTGCCCGCGGTGCGACGGGAGGCCCGTCGGGTGAGCAAGACCAAGGCGGTTATCCTCCGCTCTTCCCTTGCACCGCCCCCGCCCGCGGCCCGCGTACACGTCGTCATAGTCGTGGAACCGGACGGCTTCTTGCGGGCCTTTGCCCCGGACCAGGTTGAGGTGCGCTTCGTCCAACTCCTCAACACCGGCACTGCCGACGGCCGCACCGCGGCCGAAGACTACGCCCGATTGTCCCTCCCCCCGTCGCACCGGGGAATCGCGTTCGATGCCCGGTTTTCCCGGGGCGTGTTCAAGCCGACGCCCTTGACCGCGCAGGGCGAGCTGGACCGGCGCATCGCGGCGGCCCTGGTCCGTTCCACAAATCGGGAGTGCCGCGGGTGAGCAGCAACGTGGTCCTGACCTACCAACGGACTGGAAGAAACGGAAGCCTGCAAATCACTGCCGCGCGCGATGGACAGCCGCTATTCGTCGATACCGTGGCCCTGGCGAAGGCCGACAAGCGACGGGATTTGCTTCAGGCGATCATGGCGCGGGCCCCGGACCTCGATGCGCTCGAGCTGGAAGAGCAACTCCTCAAGGTGGCTGCCGAGCTGGCGACCAGGGCGGAAGAGAAGCCGGATTACGGCACGCTCCCCGAGCTGGACGTGTCGTGGATCGTGCGACCGGAGCGGTTCGTCACTCCGGACGTGTCGGGGCTGGCGGTCCCGACCATGACGGCCAGTGGAAATAAGCCGATCGGAAGGTTTCTCCTCTATCTCCAGTGGAGCGACGGCCGGCGGGAATGCCGCCCGCTCCCCGGGGTGATCGACGTTCCCGCCGGCCGGCGCCTTTGGATTCACCCGACCCCAGCGGAGCCGACGCCCAATACGGCGGCCGGCTGGTCTGCCGATGCGCGGCGGGCCTGGCTCCAAGGCGAGCCGGCGCCCGACCCGGCCGAAGTGTTCAAGGGGTTGTGTGAACGCTTCGCCCGGTTTCTCGACTTGCCCAGAGACCAGGGGCCGGGAGTGGTCACAACGCTGTGCCTGTGGGTCCTATTGACCTACTGCTATTCAACCTGGCACGCCGTTCCCTACCTGTACGTCGGGGGGCCGCTGGGCAGCGGGAAGAGCCGGCTCTTCGAGGTGCTCTCCCGGCTGGCGTTCCGGCCGCTCTCTTCCAGCAACATGACGGGCGCGGCCCTCTTCCGCACCTTGCACAGCCAGGGCGGTACGCTGCTGCTGGACGAAGCCGAGCGGCTCCGTAACACGCAAGACCCGGGAACCGCTGAGATCCTCTCCATGCTTCTTGCCGGCTACAAGAAAGGTGGTCAAGCAACCCGCTTGGAGCCCGTCGGGGAAAGCGGATTCAAGACCGTGAGTTTCGACGTGTACGGCCCCAAGGCCCTGGCTTGCGTCGCCGGGTTGCCGCCGGCCCTGGTTTCCCGGTGCATACCCACCATCATGTTCCGCGCCGGCCCGGGCAGCGAAAAGCCGCGGCGACGGATCGACGCCGATCCTGCCGGGTGGCAATCGCTCCGGGATGATCTCCACGCCCTCGCCCTGGAACACGGGGCGACATGGCTGGAGCTGCCGGCCCGGTGCGACGTGTGCCCGGCGATGTCCGGCCGGGACTATGAACTCTGGCAGCCGCTCTTGGCCCTCGCCTGGTGGATCGAAGCGGCGGGAGCCCGGGGCTTGCTCGCCCTGGTCCAAGCCCACGCCCTCGCCACGATCGACAGCGGCAGGGACGATCAGACGCCGGATGCGGACGAAACCTTGCTCCGGATACTCGCGGAGGCCGTCCGGTTTGGCGAGCGGCCGGAGCCGGGGGACCTCCTCAAGAGGGCGCAGGAGGCCGAGCCGTCGGCTTTCAAGACGTGGACGGCCCGGGGCGTCACCTCCCACCTGAAGCGGTACGGCGTCCCAACCCCCACCAAGAGCATGGGCCGGCGGGCCTTTCGGGACGTGACCCTAGACCTGCTGCGGAGAATCCAGACCAGCTACGGCATCGACCTCTCGCTGCCGGAGCAAGAGGAAAAGGAATGCACCCAGTGACCCCTGGCAACCGTCCCTACCGTCCCTACCGTCCCTCCAAGGCCGTTTTCTCCGGGAAACACGCCACCGGGAAAGGGACGGTAGCCCGGGCAACCGTCCCTACCGTCGCTTGGAATCGCCGGGAATGGCCCCAAAAAGGGACGGTAGGGACGGTAGGGACGGTTCCCAGGGGTAGGTAGGAGGTACTTTTTTATGCCGTTCGACATCGGCGACGTGTTGACCGGGCTCCTTAACGGGCCCCCCGCCCCAGAGGCCAGCGGACCTGACCTGGGCCGCGCGGCGGCCACCTTACCCCCCACGTCGGACTCGCCCGACCTGGCGACGATCCCCGCGAAGGCCCCCATCGCCGAACCCGGCGAGGCGGTCCCCATCGCCGGAAGTGGCAATCCTGCCGACGGCGAGCAACTGACCCTCTTGGCCGACTCCCCCGAGCCGGCGGGGCCGTTTGCCGACTGGGGACTATCCCCCGACACCCAGGGCAGAATCGGCTTCCAGGCCCCGGACGCCCCGGTCCCGTGGCCGGCAGACGAAGACTTGATCGACCCCGACGCCCCGCCCCCGACCCGGGACCCGACAGCGGGCCCTTGCCCCTGGTGTGGCCGGCGGGCCTGGTGGCGGTCGATCCACGGCGCGGTGGTGTGCGGCTACTGCCACCCGCCCGCGGTCCCCGGGCTGGTTGCGGAACCGACCGGGGGTACTTTTCACGGTGCAAACAGCCGGGTAGAATCAGGACCATGAAAGCTACACCTCGCAAGGAAAAACTGACCGACCAGATACGCTTGGCCGTCCGAAGGTCCGGGCAGACGCGCTACCGGATTTCCAAGGCGACGGGAATCAGCGAGTCAAGCCTCTGCCTCTTGGTTGGCGGTCGCCGATTCATTACCCCCGAGGCCCTCGACAGGCTGGCCGGATACTTGGGGCTGGAAGTGGTCGCGAAGCGGCCCCCAAAACGAAAGGCAGGCGAGCAATGAGAATCCAGGGAGTCTCCGTTCGGGATTACGCTTTCCGGTGGGCGGCCGGCGGCTGTCCGATCCAACAGTGGGCCTCCGGCGCCCGGGGCGTCGACCAGGGCGTGATTGATTACGTCGCCGGGTTGCTTCCCGACGCCAAGGAGGCCGGCGATCGGGAGGGGCTGGCCGCCTTGGTCGCGTACCTCCAAGAGAACAAGGGCGCGCCGGCGAGCCCTTACACCCCCGACGCGGGATAAAGGCCAAGGGAGAAAGGTAGGCGACATCATGGCAACGGTCTACAAGCGCGTGAGACGCAAGCCGATCCCCGCGGGGTCGGAAATCCTCGAGCGCGGCGGCAAGCGGTTTGCCGTCTGGACTTCCCGCGGCGGCCGGAAGCGGCGGGCCCCGCTCTCCGACGATGGGCGAGCCGTCGTGCTTGCCGGCGACGGGTACACCGTGGAGTGGTGGACCTGGAACGGCAAGCGGCGCCGGCTGGCCGGCGGCCCCGACCGGGACGCGGCCGAAGCCCTCGGGGCGAGGATGCAGGCACTGGAACGGCAGCGCCGCCGCGGCCTGATCGACCCGCGGCAAGAGCGGCTGTGCGAGCAAGGCCAGCGGGCGCTGGAGTCGCACCTTGCGGACTACGAAGCGAAGCTCCGGGCGCCCGGGCGCACGGATAACCACGTCGCGCGTACCGTCTACTGTATCCGCATGGTTGCCGCGGCGGCCGGCTTTGTCCGGGTGTCCGACATCGGGCCCGATCCGGTCAACAACTACGCCACGGAACTCGGCAAGCAGCGCTCCGCGCGAACCGTCCAGGCGCACCTAACGGCAATCAAGGGGTTTAGCCGCTGGCTGGCCGTCACTGCCAAGCTGCCGGCCGATCTCCTGGCATCCGTGGGCAAGCCCGATTCCAAGAGCGATCGGCGCCGGGAGCGTCGGATGCTCTTGCCGGAGGAATGGGAGTGGTTGCGGTCAGTCACCTTGTCCGAGGCGGCTGAGCGCTACGGGGCGAAGGCCGGCGAGCGGGTTTTGCTCTACGCCACGGCAGTACAGACGGGCTTGCGTGCAAACGAGCTTCGGAGCCTCACCCGCGGCCGGCTATTTCTGGACGCGGCGGAGCCCTTCATCGTCTGCAAGGCAGGATCGACCAAGAACCGCAAGGACTGCCGGCAGTACGTCCAGCTTGACCTGGCAGCGGAGTTGCGGGCCCACGTGGGAACGAAGGCCCCCGGCGCTCCACTCTTCGCACTACCGTCGAAATGGAACACGGCCGACATGATCCGGGCGGACCTGGCAGCGGCGCGGCGGGCATGGCTGGCAACTGCCGAACACGATCCCGAGGAACGGCTACGGCGAGAGCAAAGCGACTTCTTGGCGGCGACGAATCACGACGGCGAGGTCCTCGACTTCCACGCCTTGCGGCACACCTGTGGGGCCTGGCTTGCCATGACCGGGGCCCACCCCAAGGCCGTGCAATCCGTCATGCGGCACAGCACGATCACCTTGACGATGGATACCTACGGCCACCTCTTCCCCGGTCAAGAGGCCGACACGGTAGCGCGGCTGCCGGCGATGCTCTCGGATCGTCCCGAGCCGGCGCAGGCCACGGGGACCTATGACGCCGCGGCCGTCGATCCGGGCGCGAAAGGGGGCGCAATTGGGGCAGCAGTAGAGCGGCGGGTTGTGGCGAATTGTGGCGAAATGCCGACACAACTCTTGCGCCTCCGACCGGGGGCCCATGCTTCTGCGGACGAAACACGCGGCAAGACCCGGCGAGTTGTGGCGAGTCAAGGCAAAAGTGAGGCTGTGGGGACTCGAACCCCAGACCTACGGATT
>CAYGZI010000176.1:0-9936 GCA_964354245.1 uncultured Planctomycetaceae bacterium | reverse complement strand
GCTCCAGCTTCGGCACGCTCCAAAGCGACTCGGCGTTGGCCTCGAAGTAGTCGAGGAGCTTGCGGGCCATGGGCCAGCGCTGGCCGGAAGGCAGCGTGCTGGGCTCGCGCCAGAGGTCTTCCATCCAGCGGAGCGTCAAGGCGTGGAACGATCCGCCGGCCTCGGCCAGCGGGATTTCCTCGGCCTGACTCAGCCAGTGGACCAACAGCGCCATGGCCGCCACGAGGTCGCGGTGTTCCAGGAGGGCCTCCACCAGCGCCGCATAGGCGTGGGGAGAACTGAACTCTTCGGCGTGCTCTCGCCAGAAGGCGACGTTGCCCGCGGCCGTCCCCGCCCGGTGCCACGCCCCCAACGCCTCCGCCACTTGCACCGCCGACTGCCATGCCTCGCGGCCGTAGAACCCCTGCACCTCGTTGACCTCGGTGCTGGCGAACTGGTCCCACCATCGGGCCCATCGGAGCATGTCCTGGGAGACCTCGTGGAAGAGGTCTTCCTGGCCGGCGCCGGCGGCCTCGCGCTGGAGCCGGGCCAAGGTCGCGAAGATCTCGTCCACCAGATCCACCAGCTCGTCGATCCGCTCGTCGTGGACGCTGTCTTCCGGGGCTGGGAACTTGCTGAACTGGCCGCCGAAGCCGAGGATGTTCCAGGGGTCCACAAAGGCCCCGCACTCAATCGCCCGGTGCAGCAGATCCTCGATTTCCTCCAACCGCGCGGCAGCCGACGCCCACTCTCCCCGGCCGGTCGCCAAGTGAGCCGCGGCAATGCGGCAGTCGATCTCGCACCGCATCCGCGCCGAGGCCACCGGCACCACGTGCGCCTGGCGGAGCGCCGCCTCCGGATAGCCCATCTGCGCAAAGAGCCGCGCCAGGTGAACGTGCTGCAATTGCCGGGCCCGCCGCCGCGCCAAGGCCTGATTCAAATGCTGCCGCGCTCCGCCGAACGGCTGCTTGAGCCTCCGGGCTTCGCGGCGCAAGCGCTCGCCGTGGGGGCCGTCGAGCTTCTCGAGGAGCCGCTCGTAAAACGCGTCCCGGTACGCGGCGATCCGGGGGATCAGCGTGCTCAAGGTCGCGGCCGAGTCGTGGGCATCCGGCCGGTCGCCGGTGACGCCCGAGCCCATGAGAATCGTCCCTGCCAGCACGGCCGCCGCCTCGAAGAGGACCTCCTCGTACGGCAGATTGCCGCGGGCTTCGACCCGGCTCGACAGGGCCTCCAGAGTCACCTCCTGGACCACGTAGCGACGAAAGTAGCCGCGCCCGTCGATGTGGTGCGGGTCCCACATCCCGAAATGATAGTTCGGCCGCCGGTTGACCGGATGATCGAAGTCGTACGCCCGCGGGTCCATGCCCAATTCCTCCAGCAGATCCGGGTCGAACCATGCTTGGCGCAACAGGTCCGGATCGGTGGCGCCGAGCAGGGCAAGCGCCTGCTCAATCACGTCGCGGTACCGGCCAACCGCCACTCCCGCCTCGCGGATGAAGAGCGGGATGGGCCGCACCTTCTCGTGCGCGTAAGGCTGGATTTTCTGCGCCGTGCGCAAGACGGCCACGGGCCGGTGGCCAATGAAATCGTTCAGCCGCGCCAGGGCCCCTTGCAGAATGCGGTCCGGCTGATCCCAAGGCCCACCTTCGGCCAACACGGCCTCGCACACCCGGCCGATGAAGAAAGGCTGGAACAGCGCTTCGTCGCTCTCGTGAAACAGCAGGTCGCGATGGTGCCGCCGATAGCCCCCGAGCACCACGTCGAAGGCCAGGTGCAGAACCGCCTCCGCCTGTTCCGCGTTGCGGAATGCCTCGCTCTGGCCGCGAAGTGCCGACAGCCCGGCCTCCAGGACCCGGCGGAGGCGCTGCCACGCGGGCTCGGGGCAGCCGTCCCCCAACGCTCCAAGCCGCCCGGACAGATGGTTGACCGCGCGCAGGAACTTCGGGTCGGGGGCTCCGGACGAGAAATTCAGGTATCCGAGGGCCTCCCGCACCCACACTTGGGCATCGGGCCCCAGTTGATCGAAGTCCATCGGCCGCGTCTCCGTGCGAGCGGCCGGCAACAGGGCCGCTCCATCCGAGATATTATGGGCGTGCGGGGTGCCAATGGTAATGGCTGTTTGCGGGCCATCGCGCGCCGGCGGGGAGGCTGTCTCCGCCCCGGACAATTCACGACGCGAAGCGAGCATCCGCGGTGGGGCCCCGCTTCGCAAGAGCACTGCCGGACGTAACCCGAAGGCAATGCTTGCCTTTCGACAAGCAGTAGCACACGGGTAGGAGTAATCCGGGCTGGCCTAGGCGTGTGCGTCCGTAGTCCAATTGGGGGGATGACTAATATATAGAACTAGAATGCTTGAGCGAAGTCCCGCTGCTGCGGGTCGCCAATCGTGGCACCCGACACCAGTCCCCAGAAGCTCCCGGTGGGGCCTCGTCCGACCCTACGGCGACCGCTTTTCTGAGCCCGGCGTGCAATTCTCCTCCCGAGTGAGTATCATGGATTGAGAGGGGCTCCTTGGGGCCGCTCCGGAGACTCCTTCTGTCGAAAAGGGGAGAGGCACCTCCTTAGCATTTCGAGGATTACCATGACACGCAAGGGGACGTTGGTGGTCGTTTTCGCCGGCGCCTTGGGCTGGCTGGCCGGGACGTCGCCGGCCTGGGCCGCGGCGCTGATTCCCGAGCCGATCGCTGCGCAGCACGGGCTGACCCGGGCATGGGCGGCCCAGGTCCAGATCGATTCTTCCCGAGGGCGTTTGCGCAACATGGTCTTGGACGGCGGGACCCTCTTTGTGCAGACCGACCAGGGGGTCTTCGAAGCCATCGACGCCGAGACCGGCAAGCGCCTCTGGACCACCCAGGTCGGAGACCGCGTCTATCCGACGTTCGCCCCCGGCGCCAACCCGAGATTCGTTGCACTGGTCAACGGCTCCACGCTCTACTTGTTGAACCGGTTCAACGGGAAGCTGCTCTGGAAGATACAGTTGAGCGGGGCGCCGAGCGCGGGGCCCGCCTTGAGCCTTCAGCGGGTGTACGTCCCGCTGAGCGACGGCATGATCGTCTCCTACGTACTCAAATCGATGAAGGACCCGCTCGAGGGCCTCGGCCAGCTCCTTAAGGACGAGAGCTCCACGCCGGAGAAGGCGGCGGCCCGCGAGGTTGCCCAGCGCGATGCACTCCGGTTGTCCCAGGAGAAGACTCCCCCGCTGACGTGCCGCGGTCCGGGGCGGCCCCTGGCGGCGCCGCTGGTGACCCGGCAAAACGCAGACGAGGAATACGTGGCCTGGACGACCGAGCGGGGATACCTGTGCGTGGGTCGCATCGACCGGACGCGCGAAGGCAGCTTTGCCCTGCTCTACCGCCTGCACACCGGCGCGCCGGTCAGCGGCCAGCCCTGCTACTTGCCGCCGAATCCCGACGTGGTGGGCGATTCGGGGGTGATCTTCGCCGCTTCCGAAGACGGCTTTGTCTATGCCGTGCGCGAGCGCGACGGGCAGCAGTTGTGGCGGTTTTCCACGGGAAACCCGATCGTGGAATCGCCGGTGGTTCTCGGCCGTTTCGTCTTGGTGACCAACCAACTCGGCGGCATGTATTGCCTGGACGCCGCCAACATGGGAAGCCAGGTCTGGTGGAGCCCCGAGGTGGCGCGGGTGGTCGCCGCCAGCAAGCAGAAGATCTACGCGGCCGACAGGACCGGGCGACTGCGGGTCCTCGACGGCAAGAACGGGACCCTGCTTGACGCCGTATCCACGGAGTCCCTCCCCGTCAAACTGACGAACTCGGAGACCGACCGCATTGTCCTGGCCAGCGACACCGGCTTGGTCCAGTGTCTGCACGAGGTTGGGCTCACTCAGCCGCTGGTGCGGCGGTTGCCCGCCGGAGAGGAACAACTGGCCGCAACAATGTCCCAGACCAAGAAGCCGGCTGCAGAGCAAACCACCAGCGATGAGAATGCTGAGGCCAAAAGGCCCGCAACCCCAAGGCCATCCGGCGGCACTTCGAGCGGCCCCCGGCTGACGAGTCCCAAGGGCGGCGGCGCCTCGGGCAGCGGCCGGACAGGGACCGGCAAGCGGAATCCGCGCGGGCAGCTCGGCCCCGCCGGCCCTGGCGGCCTTGACCCAGACCTCGGCAAAAAGGGCAGCCGGCGGGGCGGCCGTGGCGCGGGAGCCGGCGGTCGGGTGCCTCCGGGCTATGGCCCCGGTGCCCCTGGGCCGATGGGCCCCGGTGGCAGGCCCGGAAGAGGGGGAGCCGGCCCCGACGGTGGCTGATCCGAGTGGCTGCCATCCTTGAGAAGATCGTCGCCGCGAAGCGGCAAGAGGTCGCGCGGGCGAAGGCCAACTGTCCCGAGCCCGAGCTGCGGCGCCGACTTACGGACGCCCCGCCGCTCCGCGATTTTCTGGCCACCCTCTCCACGCCCGGTCCGATCCGGCTGATCGCCGAAGTCAAGAAGGCCAGCCCTTCCAAAGGCGTCATTCGCGCCGATTTCCATCCCGCCCAGATCGCCCAAACCTACCAGCAGCATGGGGCGGCCTGCCTCAGTGTGCTCACCGACGGGCCCTATTTCCAGGGTAGCCTGGAAGACCTCTGCCAGGTCCGGGCCGCGGTCGATTTGCCGGTGCTCCGTAAGGACTTTGTGATCGACCCGTATCAGGTGGTCGAGGCCAGGGCGGCTGGGGCCGACGCCGTCTTGCTGATTGCAGAGTGCCTGGACGACGATGCGCTCGGATTGCTCTACGCATCAATCCTCTCATTGGGAATGACCCCGCTGGTGGAGTTGTACGACGAGGAGAACTTGCCCCGGGTGCTCGACCTCGGGGCCCGGTTGGTCGGAATCAACAACCGCAACCTGCGGACCTTCGAGGTGGACCTGGACCACACGCTCCGTATGAAGGAGCGGATTCCGGCCGATCGGCTGGTGGTGGGCGAGAGCGGCATCCGCACCCGGGCCGACGTGGAGCGTCTGGAAGCGGCCGGCGTCCACGCGATCCTCGTTGGCGAGACATTCATGGCGAGCCGCGACATCGGGGCGGCTGTTGATCGACTCCTGGGCCACCCGTGACGATTGTAGCGGATCTATTGATGATGCCGGTCGCGAAAGCCGAATAGACTAACGAGACTCTAGGAGTCGAACGCACACGTCATTGCGCAGTTTCTCCAGGTTACCAAAACCCTTTGTGACGGAGTTGGATCGAGGCCCAATCTGGGCCGTCTCCGTCCGGCAAACACGGAAGTCGATGCCATGCGCAACCGGAAGGGAATGAGAAGCCTGCTGGGTGCCGTCCTAACGGCGGCTGTATGTCTGGGGCCCCAGGGAGTCTGGGCCAGGCAGCCCAACGGAGAAGACGCGGCGGAAGACGCGGCGGTCTTGGACAATTCCAACTGCCCCCCCGATCCCAATCCGGCCGCCACGCCCCCTCGATGCCCCTGGTACGCCCGCGCCGAGGGACTCATGCTCATGCGCGACGCAGAGGATGCCACCAACGTGGCAGCCCTGAACGCCCCTGCCAACATTGTGCTTTCCACCCGGGATCTCGATTACCCGTTCAAAGGCGGCCCCCGGCTCCTCATCGGCCACACGCTCAACCCGTGGAACCAGGTCGAGGTCTCTTACTTCGCCCTAGAGCACTGGGGCGATGCGGTGGCCATCCGCGACGACACGGCCAACGCGTTGGGCAGCCTGGGGAATCTGGCCTCGCCCTTCTCGAATTTCGGCAACCCTAAGGTGGCGGGGCTCGACTACAACAACTTCGTCTCGATTTCCGCCAAGTCCACCCTCGACAACGGGGAAGTCAACTGGCGCCACATCCTCGACATGCCCCCCGGCCGCCTCTCGACCTCCCTGCTGCTTGGCATGCGCTATATGTCGATCCGGGAGCAATTTGACTATGACTCCGCGTCCGCCGAACCGGATCCTTTGGGGGCGGAAAACTCCCTCCAGATCGGCACCGGCAACAAGCTCTTCGGGGTTCAGCTCGGCGCCCTGTTGGAGTTCTATTCCGAGGGCCGCTGGTGGGTCAACTTCGAGATGAAAGGGGCCATCTGCCAGAACGACGCCAAGCTCCGCACGGACTACCGGAACGTGGACCAAGGGGCGACCACGGAGTTCCTCAGCTCCCGCCGCGAGCATGGAACCTCCTGGGTCGGCGACATCGCCCTGACGGTCGTCTACCGCTTCAGCCCGCGCCTGAACGCCCGCTTCGGCTATCAGGCCCTCTGGGTCACAGGCCTGGCCCTGGCCGACGAGAACTTCCAGCGCGACGTCGACATCCTCAGGCTCGGGCCGCCCCAGATCAATCACACTGGGACGGTAGTCTATCACGGCCCGTTCGCGGGGATCGAGCTGGCGTGGTGAGCTACGCTCGCCCACTCCGTAGGCCACTCACTCCGTGACCGGCATTCGCTATTGGCCGATCCCGCGATTTGCGCTACGATTGCCCCCATCCGGGACACCCCGGGCTCAACGCATCGGCAAAAGCCATTCGGAGGCGGCTGAGGCATGGACGCCATTCTTGTCACCGGCGGCGCCGGGTTCATCGGCAGCAACTTCGTCCGCCAATGGCTGGCCGAGGGAAGCGGCGGACTGGTCAATCTGGATAAACTGACTTATGCGGGCAATCTAGACTCTCTGGCCGAAGCACTCAACAACCCGCTCCACCATTTCGTCCAGGGCGACATCTCCGATGGCCCGCTGGTGAGCCGGCTCCTGGCCGAGTATCGCCCTGCCGCCGTGGTCCATTTCGCGGCCGAGTCCCACGTGGACCGGTCGATCGACGGGCCGGCAGCGTTCGTCGAGACCAATGTCGTCGGCACCTTTCGCCTCTTGGAGGCCGCGCGGCGCTATTGGTCCGGCTTGCCCGAGCCCGACCGCTCGCGATTCCGTTTCCTGCACGTCTCGACCGACGAGGTCTACGGCTCTCTGGGCCCGGCGGGCAAGTTCCGCGAGACCAGCCCTTACGCCCCCAACTCCCCCTATTCGGCCTCCAAGGCGGCCGGCGACCATTTTGTCCGGGCGTACCACCAGACCTATGGCCTGCCGGTCCTGGTCACTAACTGCTCGAACAATTACGGGCCGTACCAGTTCCCCGAGAAGCTCATCCCGCTGGTGACGCTCAACGCCGTCGAGGGCAAGCCGCTCCCGGTGTATGGCGACGGCCGGCAGGTCCGCGACTGGCTATTTGTGGAAGACCACTGCCGGGCCCTTCGCGCGGTCCTCTCGCGCGGCACGCCCGGCGAGGTCTACAACATCGGCGGCGACTCCGAACGCTCGAACCTCGACGTGGTCCAGGCGATCTGCCGGCTCGTCGATGAGCTGTGTCCGGACCTGCCGCACGTCCCCTGCGCATCGCTGATCGCCCACGTGGCCGACCGTCCGGGCCACGACCGCCGTTACGCCATCGATGCCGGCAAGATCCGCGACGAGCTGCACTGGGCGCCGAGCGAGACCTTCGAGTCGGGGCTGCGGCGCACGGTCCGGTGGTATCTGGAGCATCGGGCGTGGGTCGAGCGGATCAGTTCCGGCAAGTACCGGCGTGAGCGCCTGGGGCTGGGCAGTGGGCAGATGGCAGCAGGCAGAGGGCAGAGGGCCGCCTAAAGTGCTCGACACACAGTCTTCATCCTTCATCCCTCATCCTTCATCCTTCAGCAAGGGCATCCTCTTGGCCGGCGGCGCCGGCACGCGCCTCCATCCCGTCACCCGGGCCGTCAGCAAGCAACTGCTGCCGGTCTACGACAAGCCGATGGTCTATTATCCCCTCTCGACGCTGATGCTGGCCGGCATCAGCGAAATCCTTCTGATTTCCACGCCGGAGGACATTGGCTCCTACCAGCGGCTCCTGGGCGACGGCAGCCAGGTCGGCCTGTCGATCCGCTACGTGGTCCAGCCCCGGCCCGAAGGGCTCGCCCAGGCGTTCCTCCTCGGCCGCGAGTTCATCGGCCGCGGCCCCGTGGCCCTCGTCCTCGGCGACAACATCTTCTACGGACAGGGATTCCAGGCGATGCTCCAACGCGTCGCCGCCCGGCCGGCCGGCGCCACCATCTTCGCCTATTCGGTCAAGGACCCCGGACGCTACGGCGTGGTCGAATTGGACCCCCGGGGCAGGCCGCTCTCCCTCGTCGAAAAACCCCAGGAGCCCAAGTCGAGCTACGCCGTCACCGGGCTCTATTTCTACGACAACCAGGTGGCGGACATCGCCGCGGGCCTGCGCCCCTCGGCCCGCGGGGAGCTGGAAATCACCGACGTCAACCGCGCCTATCTGGAGCGCGGCCAGTTGCACGTCGAGGTCCTGGGCCGCGGCTTCGCCTGGCTCGACACCGGGACCCACGAGTCGCTCCTCCAGGCCGCCAATTTCGTCCAGACCATCGAAGAGCGCCAGGGACTCAAGATCGCCTGCATCGAAGAAATCGCCCTCCGTAAGGGCTTCATCACCCGGGACCAGTACGTGGGCTTGGCGCAGGCCCAGAGCAACGCTTACGGCCAGTACCTGCTGGATTTGCTTGCGCGGCCGGACAGCCCCGAGTCGTCGTATGACCAATGATCAAGGCCCTCCCCGCCATGCTGGAGGGCGTTGCGTCCCGGCCCCTTGACAATCCGCCCGGCCTCGCTATCCTTACCGCAGAATCGTGTGTTTCGATTCTGGGATTCGCAGCAAGGGAAACGGGCCGCTACGTGGCCTGTTTCCTTTTCTTGGGCATTGGTCATTGGGCCTTGGTCATTTCCTTTGGCGCGGGGTCGCGCGATGAGAATCGTCGGGGTGGAGGCCTGGCTGGTTACGATGCGTCTGGGCCGTCCCTATACGGCCGCCTACGACACCCTCGACACCACCGACAGCGTCTTCCTCCGAATCTTGACCGACCGCCGCTACGTGGGCTACGGCTGTGCGGCCCCGGACGAGCACGACACCGGCGAGACCTCCGCCGCCATCCTGGAAACGATCCGCAGCGTGGTCGAGCCGGTGCTCAAAGGCGCCGATCCGCTCCGCCCCGCCATCCTCCGCGAGCGGCTCCGCCAGCCGCTGCTGGAGGAGCCTTCCATCCGCGCCGCCGTGGACATGGCCCTCCTCGACATCGTCGCCAAGAAATGCGACCTCCCGCTCTGGAAGCTCCTCGGCGGCTACCGCGACCGCATGACCAGCAGCGTCACCGTCGGCATCCTCCCCGAACGCGAAACCATCGCCCAGGCCCGCGATTGGGTCAAGCGGGGCTTCAAGGTCCTCAAGCTCAAGGGCGGGCTCGACGCCGCGTCCGACGCCGCCCGCGTCTTCAAGGTCCGCGAGGCGGTGGGCGACCAGATCGCGCTCCGCTTCGACGCCAACGAAGGCTACACCGTCGAGCAGGCCCTCTGGTTTATCGACCGCACCCGCCCGGCCCGCATCGAGCTCCTCGAACAGCCTACCCCCAAGGGCCACTCCGACCTGCTCGGCCAGGTGACGCGCAAGGGCGACGTGCCCATCATGGCCGACGAAAGCCTCACCACGCTCCGCGACGCCTTCCTCCTGGCCGCCGAGGACGTGGTGGACATGCTCAACGTGAAGCTGATGAAGGTCGGCGGCATTGCCGACGCCATAGAGATCAACTCCGTGGCCAAGGCCGGACGCCTGGAGGTCATGGTCGGCTGCCTCGACGAGTCGGCCCTTGGCATCTCCGCCGCGCTCCACTTCGCCCTGTCCGACCGCAACGTGGCCTATGCCGACCTCGACGGCCACTTCGACCTCAAAGACGACCCGGCCGACGGCGCCGTGATCCTCGACGACGGCACGCTCTTCCCCCGCGACCAGCCCGGCCTCGGCTTCGACCTGCCGGAATAAAGCCCACACCCTTCACACCCTCTAACCCTCGTCACGAAGCTCCCGCTTACCCCCAGATCCCCTCGTTGGGAAGCTCCCGCTTCGCGACGCCCCCAACCCCCAACCCCCAATCCCTCGCGCCCTCCCTCCGCGCCTTCGCGCTTTTGCGTGAAACCTCTTTC
>CAYGZI010000175.1:0-9968 GCA_964354245.1 uncultured Planctomycetaceae bacterium | reverse complement strand
TTTTGACCGGAGAAGAGGATGGAGGTCAGCACGGCCCGAAAGGATGCGGCCATGATGGAATGCTGGCGCTGCCAGGCAACCAGCTCGAGGCGCTCTTCGAGGTTGCGGGTGGCGAGGGTGGTCAAGGCTTTCTCACCGGCGCCGGGGGTCAAGCTGAGGGAACTGGGTTTGCTTTTGCGGTGGCGGTAATAGAAGGACTTGTGGTCCTGCACCTTGCTGGAGGGAATGACGCCGAGCTCAGGGGTATTGAGGTAGAAGTGCAGGTCGCCGGGCTGCTGGATGGTGCGGTCGGCGCGCTCCCGGACCATGATGAACGCCACTCCGAGGAAGAGACCGGTAAGAAGCCCGAGGGCAGCGTGCAGAAAGAGGTTGGGCTTGTAGGGCAAGCGCGGGGGTTTGGCGGGGTCGACGATGCGCACGTTGCTGGCACGCATGGCGGAAGCGACGCTGACCTCTTTCATGCGCTGGAGCATGGCTTCGTAGAGCTGGCGGTTGGAGTCGAGCTCGCGCTTGAGGATGTTGTACTGGATGGCTTTCCCGGCCTCGAGGGTGACCAGGCGGGCCTGGCTGGCGAAATCGGCGGTGAGCAGGTTCTCGCGGCGCAGGGCCTCGTCATACTCGTTGCGGATGCGTTTGATGATGGCGGAGCGTTCCTTATCGAGGGCGGATTCGAGGGTGGCGATCTGAGCCTCGAGCCGCTTCACTTTGCTGTATCCCGGGGTAAAAGTGGTGGCGAACTCGGCGCGCTGCTGGCGAAGGCCGGTGAGTTTGGCCTGATAGTCGCGGAGTGAGGTGTCGTTGAGGACGTCGGGCAAGGTTTCCGGGGGACTGCTGTTGGCCATCTCGAAGCGGGACTGCCTGGCCACCCGGTCGGCCTGGGCCTTGGCGCCTGGTACTTCTTCTCGAACTACCGGATCCGCGGCCTGGAGAAGATCGTCCTCGAGCCTGCCAAGGGCGACCCATCCGCTCCCGGATCCCCTGGAGCCCGCGCCGCATCGTCCCTTCCCCCGTCCCAAAGGACGATCCGCATCGCCTCGGTCAATTTCGGTCCGCTCGATCAAGCCAAGCTCGCCCGGCAGCAAGTCGCGGGCACGTTGGTCCAAGTGGTCCGGCGGTTCGACGTGGTGGCCCTCCAGGACATCCAGGCCCGCGATCAGGGGCCGCTCGTGCAACTGGTCGAGCAGGTCAATGCCCAGGAGCGACACTACGATTTTGCGGTGCCGCCGCGGGTCGGCCGCGACCCCGTGCGCCAGTACAACGCCTTTGTCTTCGACGGCGACCGGGTGGAGATCGACCGCGCCACGATCGTCTCCGTGGACGAACGGTCGGGCCAGTTTCGCCACCCGCCGCTGGCTGCCGCGTTTCGGGCCCGCGGGCCGGCCGAAAGCGAAGCATTCACCTTTGCGCTGGTCAACGTCAGCACGCCTTCGGATCGCGTCGAGGAGGAGTTGCCGCTCTTGGCCGCACTCTATCGGACCATCCGCGACCGCCCGGTCGGCCAGAGCGGCCGGCGCGAAGACGACGTGATCCTGCTGGGCACCCTGGGGACGGACGACGCCCATCTCGGCCCGCTCCAAGAACTGCCCAATGCCACCTGCGCGATCTCCGCCGTGCCCACCACGACCCGCGCAAACCGGCTGGTGGACAACATCCTCTTCGACCGCCGCGCGACCGTCGAGTTCACGCACCGCTGGGGCGTGCTGGACCTCCGGCGCGAGTTCAACCTCACGCCGCAGGAGGAACTCCAGGTCTCGGATCATCTCCCGGTCTGGGCCGAGTTCAGCGTCTTTGAAGGCGGTGAGGCAGGGCAGGTCCCCGGCGGCCGGTGACACCCATAAAGCCGCGGCCGCTGGCCGCGCACTCTTAAAACCGCAACGCAGCCCCACACTCCTCTTGAAATTGGGCCACCGGTTGTCTTATCGTGGGCCGTGCCGTAGGACGGAACAAAATTCCGTCCTACAACACTCGTGAAGCCGTCGCTTCGCCGACCGGTACCCAAAGAGCCGTCCAGGTATCCCACGGGCCCGTCGTCGGAATGGATTCCGACGCCGGGCCTTCTCGTTTCTTGGTCCTCCCTCGTTGAGAACGCCATGCTCGACCCCGGCCTCGTAGACACCATCCGACGGATGTTGGCCGCCGGAAAATGGAGCATGCGCAAAGTCGCCCGGATGACCGGCGTCAGCCGCGGCACGGTCCGCGCCATTGCCCACGGAAAACGCCGCGACCGCCCGCGACGGCTCGGAGAAGACGGCGATCCGGCCTTCCGGCCCAGCGGGCCGCTGCGCCGTTGTCCGGACTGTGGTGGCCTGGTGCAGATGCCCTGCCGCCTATGCCGGGTGCGGGCGTGGCAGGCCGCAAAGCGATCACGTCCCCTCGCGCCGAGGCCCGAAGAGCCGCTGCGACTGGACCTGCTCGGCGAGCACCGGCT
Source organism: uncultured Planctomycetaceae bacterium (assembly GCA_964354245.1). Classification (GTDB taxonomy): domain Bacteria; phylum Planctomycetota; class Planctomycetia; order Pirellulales; family Thermoguttaceae; genus CAYGZI01. Next base: position 7,540 of record CAYGZI010000175.1, on the reverse strand, counting down.
CCGCTACGAGGCCGTCCGCGCCCGCCGGCTCCGCGACGAACGGATGGAGCGGGTGACGGGGTGACGGGGTGACAATGCGAGGGGGTGACAAGGTGACGGGGTGGTCGCTGGCAAACAGGAAAGAGTGAGAAGTGAGAAATGAGAAGTGCAAAGTGCAAATTGACCGACGAATCTTCATTTTGCACTTTTCATTTCTCACTTGTCATTTCTCATTTCTCATCCCTCGTCCCTGGCCCCTAGCCCCTTTGAACAACCGACCATGACATCGGCACCGCCGCTCCAACGTGCCCGCTATTCCGACGTCCGCCGGCAGATCGCCGACGGCGACCTGCTCTTGTTCCGGCGCCATAGCGTGGTCTCGATCGTCGGCCGCGGCCTTCACACCCACGCGGCCAAGGCCGCGTGGTGGGACGAGGACCTCTTCTGTCTGGAGATCCGCCAACTGGTCGGCGGCCGGGCCGTGACCCTTTCCAGCCAGGTGCGGCGCTACCCGGATCGGATCGACGTCTATGAAGTCAACCCCGACGGCCGCTGGCCCGAGTACGACCGCCCGGGCGCGGTGCGGTACATGCGGCGCCTGACCGGCTGCGACTACGGCTACCGCGGCCTGATCGCCACCGCGCTGTTGCACTTGCCGGTCATCCGCTGGTTCGTGCGCGCGGACGTAGACGATCGGGCATTCGACCGCCGGCCGCCGTTTTGCAGTCACGCCTGCGCCATGTCGGACCGGCTCGGCGGCGGCGTGGACCCCGTGCCCCACCTCGCCGACCGCTTCACCGAGCCGGCCGACCTGGCGCGAAGCTCCTTCTATCGCTATCGCTTCACGCTGACTCTGTGACAACAAGACCAGAACCCATGACCAAGACTCTGCGCGCCGTGGTTTGTCTTTCCTTGGCCATTGGTCATTGGTCATTGATCATTGCCGCTGCGGCCCCCCAGTGCCCCGGCGGCGCCTGCCAGCCTGCCAACCCCGCGCACCCCGCCGTCGCCCGGATTGCCAACGCCCGGGCCGGAAGCACCAGCTACGGCTCCGGGACGCTCGTCGCCAACGAGAATAGTCGCGGCGTGATTATCACTTGTGCCCATCTCTTCCGCGGCGGGACTGGCGATGTAACCGTCGCCTTTCCCGGCGCAGCGCAGCACAAAGCCCGCGTGCTGGCCGTGGACGAGACCTGGGACCTCGCGGCCCTGGAAATCGCCGGGCCGGCGCCTGAGCCGATCACCATCGCCGCCGATCCGCCGCAGCCGGGCGAGTCGCTGCAAAGCTGCGGCTTCGGACCGGACGGCCGCTACTGGTGCAGCCAAGGCCGCGTCTTGGGATACGCCCGGCCCACGGGAAGCACCACCCACGAGACCCTCACGCTGACCGGCAGCGCGCGCGAGGGCGATTCGGGCGGGCCCGTCTTCAACGGCCGCGGCGAACTGGTCGCCGTGGTTTGGGGCACCGACGGCCGCACGGTCGAAGGAACCTATTGCGGCCGGATCCGCAGGTTCTTGGCCGGCATTTTGGCCCCCGGGCGACGGCCTACACCGCTCCGCCCCGTCCCGCCGGGGACATCACCGCCAGCGACAACCCCGCCGCCAGCGCAGAACCCGGGGCCTGCCGCGGGCAGTCTCCTGGAGGAACTCCGCCGCCGCCTGGAGAGCCAGGCAGAGACCGTCGGCCAGCGGATCGGCAAGATCGAAACGGCCGTGGGCCTGATCGAGCGCCTCCGGGAGCGGATCGAGCGGGCCGAGTCCGTCGTGGGCGCTGAGAACCTGCGGGGGGTCGTGCGGGAAGTGGCGGGGGGCCTGGTCGCTCAAGCGGCGCCGAGCCTGCTGGAAAAGGCCCTGCCGGCCGTTTTGGCCGCGTTGGGCTGGACCGGCCCGCCGTCGATCGCCCTGATCCTCGGCATCCGCCTGGCCGCGGCGCTCTTGAAACGCCGGGCGACGAAGCGGCTGCAATCGTCCGCCTCCAACGCAAGTCCCCCCGCCGCAAGCCCGCCGGTTTACGACGACTATGCGAAACAACTGGCCGGGGTATTCGCCCTATCCGGCCGCAGCCCGACCGCCGACGCCACGCTCGGCCGCGAGTACGACGAGGAGCTCCGCCGCGCCGCAGAGTCCAGCGACGGCGTTCTGGCCCGCTGGGCCAAGACGCTCCGCGACCGGGTCGCCCGGCGGTTCTACCGCATCCACAGCGAAGCGCCCTCCCCGGCCGAGCCGGCGGGGGAGAAGTAGACAGGAGACAGAAGACAGGAGACAGAAGACAGAAGTCAGGAGACAGAAGTCAGGAGACAGAAGATCGGACGCTTACTCTGCCGTTCGAGTTTCACATTCGGCCTTCTGTCTCCTGTCTTCTGTCTCCTATCTCCTGTCTTCCGCCCTCCGAATTCCGACTTCCCCATTGACCCCAGGAGCTTTTCCCCATGCCAACTCCAGGACGCGACACGTTCGAAGATGCCGTCACGCGGTTCCGCAACCGCTCGATCCACACCTACGCCGGCCACTGTCTCCTCTTCCGCGGCCAGATCCTGCAAAACGGCGAGTTCGGCCAGCAGAGCGGCTGGGACATGGCCACCAACGACTTCATCAAGGAGCACCTCCTCCGCATCGACCTCCTCCGCCGGAAGATCACCCACAACCCACAAAAAGTCGACATCAAGACCCTCGAGGAACGGGCCCGGGACCTGAAGATCACCTTGCCCGACGAGATCAACGACAAGAGCCCGCTGGGCGAGGAGGTTTCGCGTCCGTCGGGGCGGGAATTCGACCTGCCCTACCGGCTGGACGGCTCGGACCCGAACATCCCGGTCCTCGGCTCGGTGGACCTGCGCAACGTGGACGCCCGCATGTTCGTCACCGCGCTGGACCAGCACATTGTCGAGGCCACGCGCCTGGACAGCCGCTATGCCACGTACCGGATCACGCCGCGGGAGTCGCTGATGCTCTACGCCTCGCTGGCGGAGATGTTCGACATGTGCGAATCGTTCGGCGGCGACGCCAACCGCGTGCCCATCCCGTACGGCGTGCGCCCCAGCGAAGAGCCGCGCGGCCCGGCCGCCAGCCCGAACCGCGAGAACCCCTCGCCGAGCAGCCCTCAAGCCCCGACGACCAAGGCCCAATGACCCGCCATGCAAATCCGCGATCGGATCAAAGAGCTTCGCCGCGTGCCCGCGAGCCAGCTCCGCCCGCACCCGAAAAACTGGCGCCGCCACCCGCAGGCCCAGCACGACGCCCTGCGCGGCGTGTTGGCGGAGATCGGCTATGCCGGAGCGCTCCTGGCCCGCGAGCTGCCCGATGGCACGCTCCAGTTGATCGACGGACACCTCCGCGCCGAGGTCACGCCGGACCAGGAGGTGCCCGTGCTGGTCCTCGACCTCGACGAGCAGGAGGCCGCCAAGCTCCTGGCCGTGTACGATCCGCTGGGGGACCTGGCCGAAACGGACCGCGACGTGCTTGCCGACCTGCTCGCCCAGGTGGAGACCGACAGCGAGGCGGTGCAGAAGCTCCTGGACGAGATGCTTGCCGCGCCGGAGCCTTTCCCGGAGAACGAATCTGCCGACCAGCCCGACCGCGAAGTGCCAATCCCCGAGGCGTATCAGGTGGTCGTCGAGTGCCGCGACGAGGCCCACCAGAAGGAAGTCTTCGAACGCCTGACCGCCGAAGGGCATCGTTGCCGTTTGTTGACACTGTAGGCAGTTGTCAGTTGTCGGTTGTCAGTGCCGACAACTGACAACTGACAACTGACAACTGACAACTATTCGTTCCCCTTATGCCCACCGTCGACGTCACCGTCACTTGTCCCGTCCACGATTCCTTCCGCGTCCAGCAGGTCGCCGGGATGTTCGACGTGCCCATCGCCCAGCGGGCCGCCGAGCGCTTTTGCGTGGACGTCCCGGAGTTGGGCGACCAATGGCGGATCGGCTTGATCGTCGGCCCGTCGGGAAGCGGCAAGAGCACGATCGCCCGCCGGCTGTTTGGCGGGCATCTCTACCAGCGGCACGACTGGCCGCAGGACAAGGCCGTCGTCGACGGCCTGGGAGACCTGCCCATCAAGCAGATCACGGGCCTGTTCACCGCGGTCGGCTTCAGCTCGCCGCCTAGTTGGATCAAGCCCTACCACGTGCTCAGCAATGGCGAGCAGTTCCGCTGCGACCTGGCCCGGGCACTGGCGGTGAGTCCAGAGTCGAGAGTCGAGAGTCGAGAGCCCAGAGTCGAAAGTGAAAAGTCTAGCTCTCGACTCTCGACTCTCGACTCTCGACTGGTCGTGTTCGACGAATTCACCAGCGTGGTGGACCGCAACGTCGCCCGGATCGGCTCGGCGGCGATCGCCAAGGGGATTCGGCAAGGCCGCATCGCGTGCCGTTTCGTGGCCGTGACGTGCCACTACGACGTGGCCGAGTGGCTCACGCCGGATTGGGTGATCGACATGGCCTCCTCGACATTTGACCGGAGGTGTCTTCAACGGCCGCCGATCGAGCTTGAAATCTTTCGTTGCCGGCCTGCTGCGTGGCGGCTCTTTGCGCGCCATCACTATTTGAGCGGCGCCCTGAACCCGAGGGCCCGGTGCTTCCTGGCACTTTGGCAAGGCGTGCCCGTATCGTTCTGTGCCACGCTGGCCATGATCGGGCGCAAAGGCCACTGGCGGATCAGCCGGATTGTCACGCTCCCCGATTACCAGGGGATCGGCATCGGCATGGCCGTGGCCGAGGCCGTGGCCCAAATCCATCGCGGCGAGGGCCACCGCGTGAGCGTGACGGCCAGCCATTCCGCCCTGATCGCCCATTGCCGCCGCTCGCCGCACTGGCGGTGTGCGGGCGTCAAGAAGACCGGCTCGCGGCGGGTCCGCAATTTTGTGCGCGACTATCGCGGCTCCGGCGGCCGCGCGGTGGTGTCGTTCGAATACAGGGACGAGGGGGGAGGGATGAAGGATGAGGGATGAAGGATGAATGTGGTCAGGAATGCGACATCCCTCCTTCATCCCTCATCCTTCATCCTTCATCCTTTGCTCGCCCCTAGCCCCTAGCCCCTGACCCCGGCTCCTGCCCATGCCCAACGGCACCAGACCTTACGCTCTCGACCAAGGCAAGAAGCGCGAGATCCTGGCGATCCTCTCGATGGGCTGTAGCCGGCGGGCCGCGGCCAGGTACGTCGGCTGCTCGCCCACGACCATTGCCAACACCGCCCAGCGCGATCCCGAGTTCGCCGCCCAGGTTGAGCGCGCGGAGTCGAAGGCCGAAATCGGCTACATGAAGAACATCCAGAAGGCGGCGGGCAAGGAGCAGTACTGGCGCGCGGCGGCCTGGGCCTTGGAGCGCAAGTATCCCGACCAATACGCCCTGCGCAGCCCCGACGCGATCCCCCGCGAGGAGGTCATCGCACTGTTGAAACAGTTGGGCGACTTAATCGTACAAGAAGTCACGGTGGCGCGGTTGCGCAAGCCCGTTCTTAAGCGGCTCCAATCGCTGCTACGCGGGATCGAGCGCGGGCAGAAGGGCTGGACGCCCAAGGAGGAGGAACACCATGGCTGACGCCTCGCTGCTCGGCAACAGCTCCGCCCCCGCGTGGCTCGGCGGGGCGCTCCGGGTGCTCTGCGACCAACTGGCCCGGCGCCACGGCCAGGCGCGGCGCCTCCTGGCCGCCCGGCCCGGCAACACCAAACTGCTCCCATGGGGCCGCAAGTATCTGCCCCATCACTTCACCCGCCCCCCCTCGATCTTGCACCGCTGGCTCGGCGAGTATCTCGACAAAATGTCGTACGCCCGCGGACTGAAGCTCAATGTCCTCGGCCCGCGCGGCGGCGCTAAATCCACCATCGGCACTCTGGCCTTTGCACTGCGGGCCGCCGTCGAGGGGCGCGAGCCTTACATCTGGATCGTCTCCGATACCCGCCACCAGGCCTGCGCCCACCTGGAGAACGTCAAGGCCGAACTCTTGGACAACCCCCGCCTGACGGCAGACTATCCGGATGCCGTGGGCCGCGGGCCGGTCTGGCGGGCCGGCGCGATCGTGTTGCGCAACGGAGTCAGCGTCGAGGCCTTCGGCACCGGCCAGCGGATCCGCGGGCGGCGCCGCCGCGCCGACCGGCCCACGCTCATCCTCTGCGACGACCTGCAGAACGACGGCCACACCCAGTCGGCCCTCATGCGGGAGCACTCTCGCTCGTGGTTCCACGGCACGCTCATGAAGGCCGGCACGCCCCGGACCAACGTGGTCAACCTCGCCACGGCGCTGCACCGCGAGGCCCTGGCCATGGAGTTCTGCCGCACGCCCGGCTGGGTCTTCCGCATCTTCAAGGCCATCCAGCGATGGCCGGCCAACACCTCCCTGTGGGAACAGTGGGAAGCCATCTACGCGAACGTCGAGGACCGCCAGGCCCGGCAGACCGCCCGCCAGTTCTACGACGAGCACCGCGCAGAGATGGACGCCGGGGCCGTCGTCCTCTGGCCCGAGGAAGAAAGCCTCTACACGCTGATGTGCATGAGGGCCGAAGGGGGCCACACCGCCTTCGAGCGCGAAAAGCAAAACTCGCCGATCAACCCGGAGCTGTGCGAGTGGCCGGAATCGTGCTTCGACGAGACGATGTGGTTCGACCAGTGGCCGCGCGACCTGGCTGTGAAGACCCTGGCCCTCGACCCGAGCAAGGGGACGGGCTCGCGGCGCGGCGACTACTCGGCCTTTGTGATGCTGGGAGTGGACCGCCAGGGGACCGTGTACCTGGAGGCCGATCTGGCCCGGCGCCCGACGCCGCAGATCGTCGCCGACGGCGTGGAGCACTATCGCCGCTTCGGCCCCGACGCTTTCGGGATCGAGGCCAACCAGTTCCAGGAGCTTCTCGGGGCCGAGTTCGAGGCCGAGTTCCAGCGCCAAGGGCTGCTGGGCGTGCGCCCGTGGCTTGTCGATAACCGCGTCAACAAGCTGGTGCGGATCCGTCGGCTGGGCCCGTACCTCGCGGCCCGGCGGCTCCGCATGAAGAGCGATTCGCCCTCCACGCGTCTGCTGGTCGAGCAGCTCCGGCAGTTTCCGGTGGGCGACCACGACGATGGCCCCGACGCCGCGGAAATGGCAGTGCGCCTGGCCGCCGAGATGCTCAGCGGCACGCCGCGCGCAGACGGGCTCGGAGACCGCCTGCCGGTCGGATGAGAGGGAATACACCACGGAGACGCGGAGGGCACGGAGAAGACAAGTGAAAGTGAACGTCTGACATTACCGTTTAGCGGCCGCGCTTGCGCGGCGCGTTCCTCGATCAATATGGAATCAAACCATGGAAACTAATGAACGGTCCAACCACAACAGCACTGCCGCCGTTGCCGGAGCGACATCCCCGAATCCCCAACTGACGCGTCTGGAGCGGCATCTCCTGGAGACACTGGACGACGTCTGGGACCACTTCGTGGACCCCGCCGATGCGCTCTACGACGCGGACGGCACCCGTTGGGCGGAGCTGGGAGGCGGCCTCGCCCCGGGCGCCGCCGGCTCCGCGGCCTTCACCAACGAGCAGCAGCTCCGCGAGATCCGCGACCAGTGCCGCGCCCTCGCCGTCGGCAATGAGTTCGCC
>CAYGZI010000174.1:0-9978 GCA_964354245.1 uncultured Planctomycetaceae bacterium | reverse complement strand
GAACGTGGGGAAGAAGACCGCGTGCTGATCGGCCGGGATGCACGCGGCCAGCGGATCGAGCTTGGGCTTGAGGTCCTTGACCAGCGGCTCCCAGTTGATCTCCTGGATGGTGATTCCCGCGATCGAATCGAGCTTGACGGGGGTTTCGTTGGGGGGGACGCGGGGGAGCACGCGGTCCAGTTGCAGGTTCTCGCTCATGGCCCGGCCGCCGCTGAAGAGGTCGTAGGTCCGCGTCAGCTCGTTGGCGCGGCCGGGTTGCCAGGGGCGCATGCGTTCGGCTTGCTCGGGCGAGAGGTTCAGTGCCAGGCGAGCCTCGCGGGCCTCATGGCGGAACCAGGCGGCGCCCGGGATGTCCCGGCCCAGCAGGTGGTCGTAGTATGCCCGCTTGGCGTCGTGAAAATCGCGTCGCACCTCGGGGCTGGCTTGCGACGCGGGAATCCGGAACTTCAGGACGCCTGCGCCGGCGGAGGCGGGAAGGAACAGACGCCCCGTGACATCCTTGGCCGCGGGGGCACGCACGTAGAGGCGGGTCCGCCGATCAGGGTCACGGCCAGGCTCTTCCTTCGCGCCCGCGCCCCAGTCTCTTGTCGGGGCGCCGAACCGCGCCCACGGCTCGCTCCAATCGCCGTTGCCGACGATGTAGGCCTCTCCTGGCCCCTCGAGCACGGCATACGGCGGAAGGGCCGATGCCAGGCGCGAGAACCGCCAGTCGCGGTCGGGTCCCTTTTGGGGCAGCGTCCCCTGGGTCAATTGCAGCTCCCGGAGCGGCACGCTGTAGTAACTGTCTTCTGCCAGAAGCGCCGCGGGGCAGCCCACGGCAATCACCACCAACACGCCTCGCAACAACCTGGACATAGCATGGCTCCCTTACGGATTGGCCGGCGATCCGGCAGCCCAACCCCCGGGGTTCGGCCGCGTTCGTCGGCTGGGGGGTATTCTCCGGGGACAAAGCGACTCTACGGTCCCAGGCGACAGAATCAGGACAATATAACACAGGGGACCAAGACCCCGCGCCCGCCGTGGCCACCCCCTTGGCGACTGGGTTGCTGGCTGAGTATACTCCAGGGCTACGGCTTACACTGAGAAGTGGCTCGGTTGCTCCGGTCTGTGACACCTAAGACGAACCCATGACCCGAATCGCAATCCTCGGCGCTACCGGATACACGGCCCTGGAGCTGATCAAGCTCCTGCTGCATCATCCCGAGGCGGAGATTGTGGCCCTGACCAGCCGGCAGGAGGGGAATCCGCCCGTGGCCATGATCCACCCGTCGCTGCACGGGCGTCTGGGACTCTGCTTGGAGAACCTAACCCCCCAAGAGGTGGTTCGACGGGCCGAGTTCGTCTTCAGTTGCCTCCCTCATGGGGCCAGCGCCTCGGTCATCCCTGAGCTTCTCGATGCAGGCTGCCGCGTCGTGGACTTCAGCGCCGACTACCGGCTGATCGACCCCGAGGTCTTCCTCCAGTGGTACGGCGAAAAGCACGCCGACCCGAAGCGGCTCGGAACCGTCGTTTACGGGCTGCCCGAGCTGTTCCGCGAGAAGATCGTGAGGGCGTCTCTGGTGGCGAATCCGGGCTGCTTTCCCACTTCGGCGATCCTGGCCTTGGCGCCGCTGTTGAAGGCCGGGCTGATCGACCCGGAGGGGATCGTGGTCGATTCCAAGAGCGGGGTGTCGGGGGCCGGACGGACGTTGAAGCTGACCACGCACTACCCCGAGTGCAACGAGAGTGTCTCGGCCTACAACGTGGGGCGGCACCGCCACACCCCGGAGATCGACCTGATCCTCAGCACCGCGGCTGGGACCAAGGTGGAGGTGGTCTTCACGCCGCACCTGATCCCCATGGACCGGGGAATCTTGACCACGACCTACAGCCGGCCCATCGGCCAAGCGACGGAAGAGAACCTGCTCCAGGCCCTCCGCGACTTCTACGCCGAGGAGCCGTTTGTCCGCGTGATCGACCATCTCCCGGGCACCAAGGACAGCCTGGGCACGAACTGCTGCGACGTGACGGCCCGACTGGTCCGCGGCCGGGCGATCACGATCAGTTGCCTGGACAACCTGATCAAGGGCGCCTCCGGGGCGGCGGTGCAGAACTTTAACCTGATGTGCGGCTATGCCGAAACGACAGCGCTGTGATTCCAGCTATCAGCTTTCAGCCATCAGCTATCAGCTTTCAGAACGTCGATGGCTGAAGGCTGAAAGCTGATAGCTGATAGCTAATAGCTAATACCACTCTGACTCCAACGAGAGAAGCTGACATCCAATGGCAATCCGCGTTCCCAAGGGTTTTCTTGTGGCCGGCGTCCATTGCGGGCTGAAGCGGGACTTACGCAAGCCGGACCTGACGCTCGTCGTGACGGAGAGCCCGGCGGTGGCCGTCGGGGTCTTCACGCAGAACCTGGTGTATGCCGCCCCGGTGGCGCTGGACCGCCAACGGACGCCCAGCGACCGGATCCGCGTCGTGGTGGCCAATTCGGGCAATGCGAACGCTTGCACGGGCCAGCGCGGGCTCGACGATGCCTGCGAGATGGCGCGGCTGGGAGCGGAAGCCGTTGGGGCCGAGCCCGACCAGGCCCTGGTCCTTTCCACCGGCGTGATCGGCCACTACATGCCCATGGACCTTATTGCCCAAGGGATCAAGCTGGCTGCCGCCCAGTTGGGCTCGGATGAAGACGCCCTGGTCTCCGCCGCGCGGGGCATGATGACGACCGACACCGTCCACAAGCTCGCCGGCCGGACCATCTCGCTGCGGCGGCGCGAGATTCAGATCACCGGCATGGTCAAAGGGGCGGCCATGATGGGACCGAACCTGGCGACTATGCTCGGCCTGATCATGACCGATGCCGCCCTGGACGCGGCCACCGCCAAAGCGGCCCTCGTCGAGGCCGTGGCCGACAGCTTCAACTGCATCAACGTGGACGGCCATACGAGCACCAACGACACCGTGCTGCTGGTGGCCAACGGCGAGGCGGGCGGCGGTCTGCTGACGGGCGACGATCTGGCCGCGTTCCGCCGCGCGCTCGACGATCTCTGCGCGGAGCTGGCCCGTGCCATCCCGGCCGACGGGGAGGGGGCCAGCCACCTGATTACGATCGAGGTCGAGGGCTGCTCCTCCCGCGACGCCGCGCTCCAGATCGCCCGCACCATCGCCAATAGCCCGTTGGTGAAGACCGCAATCACCGGCGCCGACCCGAATTGGGGACGGATCGTCTCAGCGGCCGGTTACGCGGGCGTCCCGTTTGACCCTAACGAGATGACGCTCCACCTCAACGGCCACCTACTCTATAAGGGGGGTACGCCGGTGGATTTCGACGCCAAAGTCGTCTCCGACTCGATCCGCCACAGCCGCGATACGTCGATCCAGCTTCAACTGAGCGAAGGAAGCGCCCGGGGCCGGTTTTGGACGACCGACCTGACCGCGGAATACGTGCGGCTCAACGCGGACTACCACACTTAGAAAACCGGCCTTTCTCTGCAGTCCTGATCGGGATACACTTCCGCCGCGCGCGACCGCCCGGCGCCGCCCGTCCCGATACCGCCCGCCCGCACCTCATCTTCGCAAGGAGGCGAGATGAATACCCACAGCCCCCCCTCCCACCCCCGACTCTCCGTGGCGATCATCCTTCGCGAAGGCGAGGACCTCCTCCAGGCCACCCTGGAAAGCATCCGGCCGATCGCCGACGAAATTGTCGTTCTCGATACCGGCGCAAGCGAGCAGACCGCTCTGCTGGCCGATCGGCTCGGGGCGACCGTCTTCCGCCGCGCGTGGGAAAACGACTTCTCCGCCGTCCGAAACCACCTGCTGGAGAAGGTCACCGGCCAGTGGGTCCTCTGGGTGGAGCCGGGAGAGCGGCTCTTGGAGCCGTCGCGGACCGAGTTGCGCCAGTTCGTCAATCGCGGTCTCAATCCCAACCGGGTCTACCGTGTGACCATCGAGACCCCCGCGCCCGACCCCACCCAATCCGCCGAGCAGTCGGCACAGTTGCGCCTAGTGCCTAACCGGCCCGACCTCTGGTTCGAAGGCCGAGTACGCGAGACGCTCAAGCCCTCGATCGCGGCGGCCGGGCTCGACATCGAAACAGCCCCCGTCAAGCTGACGGGCCACCCGCGCCAGAATGACCCAGACCTCAAGGCCCGGAAGGCCGCCGAAAACCTGGAGCTGGCCAAGCTGGAGTGGCTACAAAGCCACCGCCCTGAAGCCCGCACGCTCTTGGCCATCGCAGAGGCAGCCAGCGACCTGAAGGACTTCTCCTTGGCGCGGCGGGCTTTTTCCGAGGCCATCCGGCTCGCCCCGCGCGCCTCCCTTGAGATGCTCGAAGCCTACTACGGGCTTCTGGCCAGCCACGAGGGCGATCCTCAGGCGGCCGATCGCCAATTGGCCATCTGCGTCGAGGCCCTCGACGTGTTCCCGCTGGACGCCCAGTTGCTCTGCGCCATGGGCAACTACCTCCAGGCCGGCAACCACGTCGATCTGGCCGCCCGCTCCTTCGACGCTGCGGTCCGCTTCGGCCAGGTCAACGAGGAGACTTGGCACCTGGTCGAGCTGGCCCAAGTGGCAGTCTCGTGTCTCGGCCTGACCCTGCAACTGCTCGCGAGGGACGACGAGGCGCAGGCCGTCTTGGAGGAAGCCCTGCGGCGTCATCCCGAGTCCGTCCGTCTGCAGCGCCACTTGGTCGATCTGCACGTCAAGCACGGCCGCACGCAAAGCGCGCTCCGCGCCGCAGAACGCTTGCCCATGGCCGCGGAAGACCGGGAACCGCTGCGAAACGCAATCCGCGGCGCCTGCCGGGCGGCCCGGCAAGACTGGCTCCCAGCTTTGGGTTACTTGCAGAGCGCCTATGTGGGGGGGTGCTCTGATCCCCTCTGTCTGCGGTGGCTCAGCGTCACTTTGCTGTCCAACGGGCAGAAAGACGCAGCGCTGCCCGTGCTCCACCTCTGGCAGCGACGCGAGCCCAACAATCGCGAAGTCCGGGCCTATCTTGCGGCGATCGAGCCCGGTGCCTCGGCCGACGGCTCGCGGGAGGCTCCCCGGGCGGTGCGCTGGCAAGAGAGCCAATGGCACCGGCTCGATCCGGCGGCGACGGTGGTCGCTGCGCCGACGTGGCCGGTTCCAATCGTCAGTCAGGCGATGTCTACCGACTGAGGCCGCGAAACGAACCGCCGGCCGGCCTGGCCCTCCGGACATTCTGCACAACCGGCAACATTGGTGGGTGTTTCGCGCCATCTTTGCCATACATCCCAGTATCTTCAAGTCCCCTGGTTTGACATCCGGGGAGGCCGCCCTAGACTGCATTAGGGTAGGCAATCGGGGCATGGGATGAGGTTGTCTGCTCCGCTAAGTTGGCTTTCTCACCCCCGTGTGTTTGGCAGGGCTTTTCGTCCTGAAGGGCCCTGCCTTATTCTATTTTCTTGGGGGCGCGATTGCCCGCCGCCTTCGGGCCGTGCTTTCCCGTGGTTGACAAAACGACCCCCGTTGACTAACAACAGGGCACTGTCTCTCCCGAAAACCTGTCTTTGGACTGCAGGATTCCCATGATCTCGCTGGAAATCGATTCCCGGGTGGTTCCCGCGTGGGGGCCGTGCGAGGCGAACGACTGGACGATCAATCCGGATCGCGTCGTCCTAGAGCCGTCCGGCGATGCGCCCCGATGTGACGCTGAAGAAGACGACTTCGACGATTTCGACGACGACGATTTTGACGACGACTTCGACGACGACTTCGAGGAGGAGTTCGACGACGAGTTGGACGCGGACTTCGACGGCCTCGACGAAGAGGAGGGCGACGAAGAGGAGTCGGAGAAGGCAGCGCCCGTCGCCGGCGAAGACGGCGAGTTGGACGAGGACGAAGACGCGGAAGTCGATGCCGAAGACCTCGACGACGACTTCGGGGAGGGCCTCTGAAACAGCGTGCGGTAGTCTTTCCTCCCCAAGAAGGCCATCAGCCGTCGGTTGTCAGCCATGATCGGATTGGCCGGAGAACTTTGCGAGGCCACGGAAGCGATCCGCAAGCAGTGGTCGGGCTGCCCGCAGGTCGGGATCATCCTCGGCACCGGACTGGGGAGCCTAGCCGGGCAGATCCACGTCGAAGCCACGCTCCCATACGAGTCGATCCCCCACTTCCCCCGCTCGACCACCGTGGGCCATGCGGGCCAGTGGGTCTGCGGCCGGCTCGAAGGCCTCGCCGTCGTGGCCATGGAAGGCCGCTTCCACGCCTACGAAGGATACTCTCAACGCCAGATTACCTTCCCGGTCCGCGTGATGAAGGCCCTGGGCGCCGGGCTCTTGATCGTCTCCAACGCCTCCGGCGGACTGAACCCGCACTATGGCCTCGGGGATATCGTGGTCATCGACGACCACATCAACCTGATGAATGGAAACCCGCTCGTCGGTTGGAATGACGACGCGCTGGGGCCGCGGTTTCCCGACATGTCGGCCCCCTACGACCCGGTCCTGATCGACCGCGCCTTGGAGATCGCCCGGCAAGAGAACTTCGCGGCCCACAAGGGCGTTTACGTTGCCGTCACCGGACCGAATCTCGAGACCCGGGCGGAGTATCGTTTCCTGCGAGGCATCGGAGCCGACGTGGTGGGCATGTCCACGGTGCCCGAGGTCCTCGTGGCGGTCCACGGCGGGATGCGGGTCTTGGGGCTTTCGATCGTGACCGACCTGTGCCTTCCCGACGCGCTCAAGCCCGCCGACATCGAGGCGATCCTCGCCACCGCGGCCGGCGCCGAGCCGAAGCTCCGGCAGATCGTGCTGGGCATCTTGGCGCAGGAACATGAGGGTTCGTAGATGCCTACGAGGTCGAGATCACAGACTACCACTAAGAGCCGCGGCACGGGAAGGTCGATGCGCGGGGTCGCCGACGTCGGAGGCCGACGCCTTCCCCGTCACCGTGCGCCGACCCACCCGGGCCAGATGCTGCTGGAGGAATTCCTTCGTCCGCTTGGGATCAGTCAATCCGCCTTTGCGGTCCGCCTCGGAGTCTCGTTTCCCCGGCTGAACGAAATCGTGCGCGGGAAGCGGTCGGTGACCCCGGACACGGCGCTGCGTCTGGAGCGGGTGCTGGGGATGCCGGCGGATTTTTGGCTTGGGCTCCAACTGGACTGGGACATCTGGCACGCGATGCGCGGCCAGAACGCTTCGGAGATCGCCCGGTTGCGCCCGCTTCGGATTGGCAAGTGACGCGATTTATCCCGTAACGGCGTACGAAGTCCCAGAGCCGTAGCTTCGGCCAGAGCGATAAAATGGCCAGAATGAGGATCGTCTCATGACGGAAAAGAAGTTCAAACGCGTCAAGAGTTGGGGTGGGCCAGTTGAAGCGCGCCGGACTACTCCGGTGCCTGCCGCCGTGCCGCCGGTGCGGCGGGCACAAACTCATAGATCACCAGCCGGTTGACGTAGTCGGGCGGGGCGCCGCGCTTGGGAAAGAACGGGAAGAAGTAGGTCTCCCGGCCGACCAGGCGCCATCGCAACTGCATCTGGTCGAGCCAGCGGTCGAACACCGCCTCGTCCTGGTGTACGATCGGTGCGATGAAGCGCACGCACCGCAGGGGCCTATCCGCCGAGATGCGGCCCCAGGCCGGCAACTCGCCCCGGGCGTGACGGGGTGAGAACATCCGCTGGTAGCAGATGTACATCGCCTCGTCGCCTTCCACGCACAACAGCGGATCCACCCCCACCCCGACATCGGTCTTTAGGCACACCAGCTCGGCGTCGAACGCCCGGTTGACCCAAAACCATCGCGAGAAATCGCGGAATCGTTGGTCGTTGGCAGTGCGGCAGGGAGAAGCCGCGTCCCGGACCGTCGTTCCGACCGGCAGCAAAGCCAACAGCCCGAGGACCGCCAGCACAAAAGCGCGCCTGCGCGGCCATCGCCGCGCCGGCACGGCCAGCCACGCGCCGACCCCCACGGCGGCCATCAGACACACGGCCGACCCCAGGTACATCGCCAGGCGGATGTGCCCGCCGTACGGATAGCGGTGCATGGCGGCGGCCACGAGGTTGAGGACCGCCGGTCCGGCCAGAAGCGTCAAGAGCGCGAACTGTCGCCACTGCAACAGGACCACGATCGCCGTGAGGCAGGCCAACGCAGTCAGCGTGCTGGCCCCGTGCTTCCCGCCGAACGGCTGGGCCAGCAGCTCGCCGGTATGCGCTTCGGCCAGCCACTTCGCCAGCCCGACCGGCGAGTCCAGCGGGGGAAACCCGTCGCGCCAATAGTCCTCCGTCCTTACCAGTTCCCTCTGCGTCAGGTTGGCCCGGGTCGCCGCCAACGAGCCCGCAAAGGTACACAAGAGGAGCACGTTCATCGTCAACCAGGCGGCCCAGTGGCCGGCGCCCGAGTCCGGCGTGCCGCGGCGTTTCCAGAGCGTGCAGGCGACCACGGCGCTCGCGGCCCCGGC
Organism: uncultured Planctomycetaceae bacterium; assembly: GCA_964354245.1. GTDB lineage: Bacteria > Planctomycetota > Planctomycetia > Pirellulales > Thermoguttaceae > CAYGZI01. The sequence goes on along the minus strand of CAYGZI010000174.1, from coordinate 1,577 downwards.
CACGAAGACAATGGGAAAGGAGATCGCGACGGCCACGGGCGTCAGCCCGGCCATGAGCCACAACCAGCGGCGCTGGTCCGGGCGCCGGAGCCACTCGATCACCAGGGCCGTCACGGTCAGCCCCAACAAGAGATCGCTTCCGTAGGGCTTTCCTTCGGCCGAGTAGCGCACGGCCGGATACGATGCGGCCAGCACCCCCACGGCGATGGCCGCTGCCGTCCCGCGAAACAGGCGCAGGGCCACGTGACGCATGAGCCAAAGGCTCCCCAGGCCGCACGCCAAGGGAAACAGCCGCAGCGAGAACTCGGAAAACCCCACGAGCTTCACCAACGTGAGTTGCACCCAGAGGAACCCGATCGGGCAGGTCGGGCCGCCCTCCAGCGGCCGGAGCATGTCGAGGTATCCCCGCTCGAGGAAATTTGCCGACAGCGCCGCCTCGTCGTACCAAAAAGGAAACCGCAAGGCGAAGCGCGCGACCCGTGCGATCGTCCCCAAGACGAGAAAGACCAGCGTCCACCGCGCTGCCGCTTGGGGGCTGAGCGGGTCGGTCCCCGGGTCGAAGACGTCCAGGGGGAGCTTCCACGCCCGGGTTGCCGCTGCGACGCGGTTCTCTCCCTCTGCCGCTTCTACGAGCATCCGTGCCTCCCGTTGCCTTGTCTCGTTGCGTTCTTGGGGGGCGAGAGTGTGCCACTGCTTGCCGTCAGGCAAGCAGTGCTGTTGCTCCGTCGCGGGCACTGCTTCTGCGAAGCAGTGGCACACGATGGAGCACAAGTTCTCGTGCCGTTGCCGCTACGCCGCGTCCCGCAATCCGGAAGGGTGCCAGTTGCGCCATTTCCACAACTCGACCATCGCCTCCCATCCGTCCGCCCAACGGATCTTCTTCCCCTGCCGGACGCTGCGGGCATCGTAGTGAATCGGCGTCTCGTGGATCTTGAAATGCCGGGCGAGGGTGATGCACGGGTCTCGGTTCCAGGCGGCCAGGGCCTGCACGGTCCCGGCCGTGGAGCCGTCGTCCACGACCACGATCTGCTTGGAGTACGGGGCCGCAAGGACGCGGCGTAGGGGCTCGGCGATCGTCGCCGCTTCGTTGTAGACTGGGATGATGACGGTCAGCAGGGGGCGCTCTTCCGGGGGGCCTGCCGATGTGGCCTGCGGCACATCCTCGTGCGCGGACAGCACCTTGAGTCGGGGACGCTGGTTCACGGCTCGCCCTCCTTTGCGAACCTGCGTAGGGGGGCCAAGAATACCCAATTCCTCCGGATTCCCCAAGGCCAATTTGGCGACGACTCGGCGGTGCGCCGGTGACATCCGGGGGAGAACCACGGATTGCACGGATAGCACGAATCTCCCGGATGGGAGCGGTGCCTGCGGCGGGGGCGCGCGGCCGTGATACCGCGAAGTCATTCTTGGAAGGCCGCCAAGTCCCCAATTTCGCCGCTCGATGCCCGGCCTGTGGACACCCCTGTCAAACCGTCACCCGCGGTGTTGCCGTCGCCGGCGCATGAGGCGTTTTTGAGTGACGCGAATACTAGCTGCGTCCTTGCGCTACGTTGAACTTGGGAAAGGAGGATCCATGT
>CAYGZI010000173.1:0-10049 GCA_964354245.1 uncultured Planctomycetaceae bacterium | reverse complement strand
CCCTTCCGCGAAAAGGCTCTCCGGAACCACCTGCTCCGGCAAATCGCCGGCCACGATTTCCCTCGCGCCTTTCGAGCCTTCGATCGCGATCGTACGGCCGACCAAGGCTTGCCCGCGATACAGGGTCACGTGCGTCACGCGTCCCGCGATGCTCTCGGAAGCAGCCAAGGCAGCATAGGGCACAACCGACATTGCCAGGCTGGCCGCCGCAACAGCCAGCAAACGCTCGATCCGATGGAACAAGGCAGTCATGACGGCTTCTCCTTGGAAGAGGGGTTGAACCGGGCCTGGGACGGCGAGGGGGCGCGAGGGCGCGCCAACGGCCCCGTAGCCAATCCCTGGGGTAATAAGCGACAGCGGCCCCGGGGACCCGCCAGAATCTCGCCCGAAGCCGCGCGGCCGGCACCGGCCTCTGGGCGTCTCGCGTTGCCTGGAGCGGGTCGTCTCTTGTGTTTCCTGCGGGCACTGTCCTCCAGGGTGGGGTATTCTCGCGTTCCCTACGGCTCCGTATACTGGCACCATGGGGCTTGTCGCGACCACTCTTGCGAGGAGGTCTCGCTGTGTCCTCCGAAGGCTCGATCAGCCGCTGGATCGAGGAAATCAAGCAGGGCAGTCCTGACGCTGCCGAGGTCATCTGGGAGCGTTTCTTCCCGCGGCTGGTGCAGCTCGCCCAAGAGAAGCTCCGCGGTTTGCCCGGCCGGATGGCGGATGAAGAAGACGTGGCCCTCAGCGCGCTGGACAGCTTCTGCCGCGGGGCCCAGCGGGGCCGTTTTCCCGATCTGGCGGACCGCCAGGGCCTTTGGCGGTTGTTGTTCCAGATCACCATTCACAAGGCGGCGGAACTGGCCCGGCACGAGAGGCGTCAAATACGGGGCGGAGGCCGGGTGCAAAGCGAATCGGCCCTGGACGGCTCGGGCTCGGCGCCCGGCGGGCAATGCCTCGGACAGATTCCCGGAGATGCGGTCTCTCCGGAGTTCGCCGCCACGATGGCCGACCAGTGCCGGCGATTGCTCCAATGTCTGGAGCCGGATTTGCAAAGCCTGGCCCTGGCCAAGATGGAGGGCTACAGCAACGAGGAGCTCGCCCAGCGCACGGGACGCTCCCTGCGCACGGTGGAGCGCCGCCTTCATCTGATCCGCCGAAAATGGGAGGAGCAACCGGCGCCATGAGCGATGTCCCCCAGTGGCAAGAGGCAACGCTTTGTCTGGCCAACGCGCAAAAGCGGGCGGCGATCGACCCGACCAGCGCCGACTCTATCTCTCAGGATATGTGGCTCCCTCTGCCGGTCCTGGAGCACATCGACAGGGTGTGCCTGGAGTTCGAGGACGCCTGGATCCGCGGAGAGCGGCCCCGCGTCGAGCAGTTCTGCGGCGACGCGCCGGAAGCGGAGCGATTGCCCCTCTTGCACCAGCTCCTGCTGGTGGAGCTGGACTACAAGTTCCGCAGCGGCGAGACGCTCAACCAGAGCGAATACCACACCCGCTTCCCGGACGGCAGAGAGCTGATCGACGAAGTCTTTCGGCCCTACGTGCTGCGCGAGGCCGCGACGGCGGGCGCGGAGCCCCGCCGCTTCGCCGACTACGATCTCTTGGAAGAAATCGCCCGCGGCGGCATGGGCGTGGTCTACAAGGCCAGACAGGCCAGCCTCAACCGGATCGTCGCGCTAAAGATGATCCTCGCCGGGCAGTTGGCATCGGAAAAACAAGTGCGGCGGTTTCACGCGGAGGCCGCCGCGGCGGCGAAGCTGGATCACCCGGGGATTGTGCCGATCTATGAGGTTGGGGAACACCAGGGCCAGCATTTCTTCTCGATGGGGTTCATCGAAGGAGAGAGCTTGGATGCCAGGATCGCCCGCGCCCCGCTGGAGCCCCGCAAGGCCGCGCAACTCCTCCAGGCCGTGGCCGAAGCCGTGCAGTACGCCCACGAGAAGGGCGTGATCCACCGCGATCTCAAGCCTGCCAACATCCTGCTGGACAATGCCGGCCATCCCCGGATCACCGACTTCGGACTGGCCCGGCCGGTCGCGGGGCATAGCGGCTTGACCGCCTCGGGCGAGATCGTGGGCACGCCCAGCTACATGCCTCCCGAGCAGGCTGCCGGCAAGCTCGACGAGATCGGGCCGGCCTCGGACGTCTACGCCTTGGGCGCGGTTCTGTATGCGCTGTTGACCGGGCGCCCGCCCTTCCAGGCCCCCAATCCCTTGGATACGCTCCTCCAGGTGCTGGAGCAGGAGCCGATCACGCCGCGGCGACGAAACCCCCACGTGCCGAAAGACCTGGAGACGATCTGCCTGAAGGCCCTGGAGAAGAATCCCGACAGGCGCTACCGCACGGCCGGGGCCATGGCGGCGGACCTGGGTCGATATCTCAGCGGTTTTGCCATTTCCGCCCGTCGGGTGGGGCCGGTCGGAAGAATGATCCGCTGGGTCAAACGCCGCCGGGCCGTCGCGGCCTCCCTCTTCGGTATCCTGGTCCTGGGCCTGGTGGCAGCCTTCTTCGCCTACCAGTTCGTGAGGGAAAGACGGCAGCACGCGATCGACAACGCGCTGGCGTGGATCTGGGTCGGCGAGTTCGGAAAGGCCGAAGAGGCGATCGATGAGGCCCAGCGCTGGGGCGCCACGCGGGGCTGGGTACACATGCTGCGCGGTCAGTTGGCCTTGCACCTCGGCGATACAGACCAGGCCCTGTACCACCTAAACGAGGCGAAGGAGCTCTTGCCGGACAGCGCGGCTGCGTGGGCCATGCTCGCGGTGGCCTACTGGCAGGACGCCAAGTTTGAGCAATGCCAGGACACCTTGGACGTCCTCGATAAGCTGCCTCCCGTCACGCCGGAAGATTACCTCTTCAAAGGATACGCCCAAGCGACCATCGATCCCGGCCGTGGTCTGGACGGCATCGACAAAGCGATCGAGCTCCGCCGCAACTGGACCATCGCCCACGCCCTGGGGGCCGAGGTCCGGAGTTGGGTGGCTCAGGATCGGACCGATCCTGATCTCGTCAAGCTAGCCCTGGAGGACGCTCAAATCGTCAAGAAGATGCTGCTTGGCAAGCCGAAAGGCCTGGAGGTGAGCCTGTACGCCAACCTGGTCGCCGCCACGATCTACAAGAAAAAAGGCGACGCCGACAACGAGAAGAAGGCCCTTGCGAAAGCAGAGGTCGATGCCGATGGTCTGGAGGCGCTTCCCCCCTCGGGTTGGTCGGTGTTCATGCGGTATCGCTACAAGGAGTATATCGACAAGGACGACGAGGCCCTTCAAGAGGTGGAGCGTGCCAGGCTCAACAAGGTCAAGAGTCCTTGGCCTGCCACCTTGTATGCGCTGGGCCTGTACCGCGAGGGCCGATTCGAGGATGCCCTCAAGGCACTCGAAGGACTGGATAAGAACGACATGGGCGCCTTCCAGCAGACGACGCGGATGTTCATCCTTGCGGAACTCCCCGAGGGCGACAAGCGGGCGATGCAGGCGTACCGAGACCTTGGACGCTACCCTGGCACGGCTCCGCTGTTCCAGCACACGCTTCTCTACCTCTTGGGCCGCAAAGCGGAGGCGGTGGCGGCCTATAGGGAGCTCCAGCTCCCCAATTTCCTGGCTGAGGCACGAGACGGTTCCTATGCGCAACTGCTCGAGTACAACTGCGCACGCGGGCGCATGACCGCCGAGGAGCTGCTCAGCGCCGGGAAGGGCTCGGAATACCACCAGTGCAACGCCCATTTCTTCATCGCGATGTCGCTCCTGGCCGACGGCAATCGCGCCGCCGCACGCGACCACTTCCAGAAGTGCGTCCAGACGCGCTGTTTCGACTTTGACGCGTACGATTGGAGCCGCATGTTCCTGGCCCGCATGAAGCAAGACCCCGGCTGGCCCCGCTTCCTCTCGCCGAGGAAGCAGGCAGCGGCGCAGCCGTCGCCGCAGTCGTCGCCGAAGAAGGGCCGTGTCGGCCGGCCGGCCAAGATGTGATAGAATACGGACGTTGGCGAGCGGACGGGCCGGGTCCTCGGGAGCGAGGAATTCCAGAAGCGGCTGCAAAGGAGACTTGGCCGCGGGTTGCGTCGCCAGAAGCCAGGTCCGAAGAAGGGATCGAAGCGATAATTGCGTATGGCGTCCCCGGAACTCCAAGCGATAATTGCGTATGGCGTCCCCGGAACTCCATGTCCGGATGCTTTGGGATGGGGTAATCTCTTTTCGGACGGCTAATCGCGATTGCGCGGAACACCATTTGCACTAATCCTAGGAGGTCTGCAATGCCACGGATGACCATGCTAAAGGCGTCGTTCTCAGTCCAGCGGTTGTTAGCTTTCCTGTTAGTCCTGGGCGTCGCGCAAGTTGCGCTACCCCAAGATGCTGCATCGAGTTCGCGCCCTACGCCGTCTGTTCCTCCCAAGCGCAATAACCTGCCCAAGGACATTGAGGAGGTCCTTTGGTGGCTCCCCGAGCAGACCGAGGCGATTGTCGTTTCCAGGGGGAACGTGCCGGTCATGGAACTGCGATCTACAAAGCCACCGACGCCCGAACCATCCGGCCCGTCTTGGATTCCGACACGTGAATTTGAGTATGGCTATCCGACGCATGAATACGAGTATCAGGACCTGGTGGCCAAGAGCTGCATCGAGCCGCTCGCGTTCCCCTACGGGCTGTTCCCAGGCGATCTGCAACCCATGATGGTCAGATCGTTCTACGGTCCCAAGACCGCAAGCCTGTTTGTGAAGGCAGCTTGGTGGGAGAATGACCAAACCAGGGCCAGTTGTGACATCGTCCTGTTTCGGGACTATACCGCGGATGCCATCTCCAGAGCGCTCGCCGCTTTCCCGCACGTGCCTCGTGACCTCGATGGCGTGCCTGTTCTCGAAATGAACTTGACTACGGCGGAGTCCAGCCGGGCTCATGAGCGGTATTTGGGCCGGCCCCTTGGCGCCGACTGGCGATATGTTGCCGCGCCCAGGCCGAATGTGTATGTTGCCACAACGAACCGTGAGCTGATGAGAGTGATTGTCGAACGGATGAGACGGCCCGGCAAGAACCGCGCGTTGCCATCCGATCTTCCCGAGTGGCAACAACTCGATCCTAGCGCTCCCGCGTGGGGGATCAGGCACTATCGGCGAGCCATTGCGGACAGGGACATTACCTCCATGGCGAAGCGTGATGACAACGCCAAGGGGCTGGTCTTCTTTGGCGGCAACAAGCCACGGCCGTTCATCTGCTTGAGGTACGTATCGACAAGCGAGGACGCGGGAAGCCGCTTTCTGCGGATGGAGGCTGAATGGCTTCCCCCGCGGGGGAGCGGCACGATTTCGATGAGGCGCATCAATGCCGATTGCGTTGAAAGCCGGCTGCGAATCAACGTGCCCGCGGAAGAGTTGGCGCGAGATAAGGACAGGACTTCGCTGAGCGTGCAGACGAGTTTTATGTGGATCAACGCCATGTATTTGCCGCTGCTGGGCATCTCGTACGAAGGGCGTGAACCGCTCATGTAGTGGTTCCACCGTGGGCTGTATCATAGGTCACTGTCCGAACAGCACTTGTTCCGGGTAGGAGCCATCCCAACCGGCGGCGAGGCGTTCGTTCTCCACGCCAACCTTCAGCGTCTGATTGTTCCTTAAGAGGCTCAACGCCGAGCGGAGCGCTTGCCGTTCACAGCTCGCGGATCCAGATGTTGCGGAAGCGGACCGGGTTGCCGTGGAACTGGAGCTGGAGGGGAAGCCGCTCGGGGTGCGGCGCGTAGGCGGGGGCCCGGTCCCAGGCCGTCGTGCCGAGAACCTCGGCGTGGTTCTGGACCAGGACGCCGTTGTGCAGCACGGTCACGCAGGCCGGCTTGGCCACCTTGCCGCCCTCGAACTTGGGGGCGGTGAAGATGATGTCGAAGGTCTGCCACTGGCCCGGCTTGCGGCAGGCATTCACGAGCGGCGGCCACTGCTTGTAGATCGAAGCGCACTGGCCGTCGAAGTAGGTCTTGTTGATGTACGAGTCGAGGATCTGGACCTCGTAGTTGTTCATCAGGTAGACGCCGCTGTTGCCGCGGCCTTGACCTGCCCCCTCGACCTTCTCCGGCGCGGCCCACTCGACGTGGAGCTGGCAGCTCCCGAAGCCGCGCTTGGTCTCGATGCTGGTCTTGTTGGAGATGGCGTAGCCGTCCTTGACGATCCACTGATCGCCCCCCTTCCATTGCGAAAGGTCTTTGCCGTCGAAGAGCACGATCGCATCCGAGGGGGCCTTGGCGGCGTCGCCGGGGTCGATCACCTTCGGCTCCGGCCACACCTTGCCGCTGGTCCATTCGCCAGCAATCAAATGCGCCGTCACGACTGCAACCGCCAGAAACGCCACCGCGGCCGAAAGCCGCCCGGTCAACCTGATCTGTCGAGACATCGCGAGAGACTCCTGCGTGCAAAACGGGTCGTCGCCTGAGGACCCCTCGCCCTGGAACTTTGGGGGGACGCATCAACGGGGGGCGAGGGCGCGGCTGTGACGACCCTCGATGGCGCACTGGGCTTATCTACCGTCCCAGAGAGTCCCTGTCAATTCCCCAGCTTCTCCAAACCGAGACACCGAGGCCGCACGATCCCTCGGCATCCACTTTTTCGAGGCATTGCTCTGCCCCATTTGGGGTGTCGCTGGAGTTTACAGCACTGCCGACCGGGGCTATAAATCCGTGGACCACAGACTCGTAGGGCAGGCTTCCAGCCTGCCATTGCGGCAGCACAGGCAAGATGCCTCTGCTACGAGAGGGCACAGGCAAGATGCCTGTGCTACGAGAGGACCGTTATTCCATGGGTCACGACCCGGCAGCAGAAATCCGCCTTGCGGCCGACCGCGAGAAGCGATGGGTAGCGCTCTCTTCGCTTCTTGCCGCCGTCGGGCTGACCCTGACGAAGCTCGCCGTGGGACTGTGGACCAACAGCCTGGGCATCCTCGCCGAGGCCGCCCATTCCGGCCTGGACCTGGTGGCTGCCGCCATGACCCTCTGGGCCGTGCGGGTCTCGGCACAGCCGGCCGATCGGCAGCACACCTATGGGCACGGGAAAGTCGAGAACCTTTCCGCCCTGGGGGAAACGCTGCTCTTGCTGTTGACCTGCGTCTGGATTGTATACGAGTCGGTCCAGCGCTTGTGGTTTGCAGAAAACGTCAAGCTGAACGTCAATGCGTGGGCATTTGCGGTCGTGATCCTGTCCATTGTCGTGGACTATTCCCGCTCGCGGGCGCTATCGTGGGCCGCCAAGAAGCACCACAGCCAGGCCCTGGAGGCCGACGCGCTGCACTTCTCCACCGACATCTGGTCCTCGCTGGTGGTGTTTCTCGGGCTGTGCGGCGTGGTCGTCGGCGGGGCGTACGGGATGCCTTGGATGGAAAACGCCGACGCGCTGGCCGCGTTGGGCGTGGCGATGATCGTCATCTGGATCAGCCTCCAACTAGGCAAGCGGTCGGTCGACGATCTCTTGGACAGCGTTCCGCGCCACCTCCAAGAGCAAGTGGCGGTCGCGGCCGCGGCCGTGCCGGGCGTCCTCGGCGTTGGGCAAGTCCGCCTGCGGCGGAGCGGACCCGACATGTTCGCCGACGTCACCTTGAGCGTCGACCACGCTGCCACTCTCGAGAAGTCCCACGACATCGCCGATCGGGCCGAGGCGGCGATCCGCTCCGTGCTCCCTCGGGCCGACGTGGTGGTCCACGTCGAGCCGGTCGCGGGTCCGCACGAGGATTTGCTCACGACGATCCGCGTGTTGGCCGCCCGACACGGCCTCGGCGCGCACGGCATCCGAATCTATGAGGAGGAAGGAGGAAGCCGTGCCGTGGAATTGCACCTGGAGGTGAGCGAATCCTTCTCGCTGGAGCAGGCCCACCGGCAGGCCACGGCGTTCGAGGACGAGCTGCGCACCGCGGTGCCCGGAATGGCCCGGATCGTCACGCACTTGGAGCCCACCGGCGGCACGTCGTCCAGGGTCCGGGCGGCCTGCGTCGCGGGCCGGGCCCCGGGCGAGGCGGTCGTGCGCGCGGCCATCGACGAGTTTCTCGCCGCAAGCCCTTCGGCGCTGGCCCCCCACGACGTCCAGGTCCAACTGGCCGGCGGCGAGCTCCAGGTCTCCTTCCACTGCACGTTGGATGCCTCCCTGGCGATCACCACGGCGCACGACCTGACCCAGCAGTTGGAGAAGCACCTGCGCCAGCGGGTGCCCACTCTGGGCCGGGTGGTGATCCACGTCGAGCCCGCCTAGCCGGCCGGAGAAACGCCCGGGCCGCACTGACGTAGGACGGAATTGCATTCCGTCCCCTATTAGCGCAGGACGGAATTGCATTCCGTCCTACAGGGCTTTGCCGCTTACCAGTACTTGGAGGAACTCCGCGGCCTGCGCGTGGACGCCCGGGCATTGGCTTTCGCGCGGGCCGGCCACGTTAAGCGTGCCGGTCCCGTGCCGGGCGAGCCAGCGGCGGACCGCAGGCCAGTCGATGGGCTGCTGCAAGTCCACGACCCGATGGGGCTTTCCGTGCCGCAGGGCCAGACGCCGGGTCAGCTCGGTGCCGCCGGTCGGCTGGCCGCGGCAGAGGATCAGGGTCGCGTCCGAATCCAGGACGTTTCGCTCCGTGCGCTCGGCATAGTCCGGCAAGTCGGTCTCGGCGAGTTGGAACTGCGCCGGGATCGGGCCGTCTTCGGCCAGGCGTCCCTTGGGACACCAACCGCCGTGCGGGATGCCCAGCGCGATCGCCGCGTCCAGCGCAGCCCGGTCCACGCCCGTCTGCCCGCCCGAGACGATCTTCGCCGGCCGGGTTGGCTGCTTCGGTGGCTTGCGTTGCATCGGGTGCAGTGTAGCACAGGCTTCCAGCCTGTGCCCCGAGAACACAGGCAAGATGCCTGTGCTACTCGTGCCGAACACAGGCAAGATGCCTGTGCTACTTGGTCCGTTGGGTCATTCGACCTAGCGCATGTACCCCGACCCCGGCCGCCGGGTCAGCACGCCCGGACTGCCCGAATCCTCGGGAAGCGACAGTCTCATGCCCGGCGTGATGTACTCGGGGTGCTTGCCCAACGTCTCCCGGTTGAGCTGATAGACTTCGTTCCAACGGGTGGCGCTGCCGAGCTCGCTGCGGGCGATGTCGTAGATCGTGTCGCCGTTCTGGACCACGTAGGTCCGGCTGCCGGGCGGCGCAGCGGACGAGCCGCGCACGCCGGCACGCTCGGCCAGGGCCTCACGATGGGCCGGCTTAGGGCAGAGGTCCGGGTAGAGCCGCGCCAACTCCTCCGCGCTCGGGGTAGAGACGACGTCGCCCCATCGAAGCTGGTCGGCACGCGAGTACTTGCTCCGGTTGTGCTTCAAGAGCGCCTCGTAGTACGCTCCTGTCCCATACAGGTTGTCCGAAATCGTCCAGAAACTGTCATTGGGCTGGACCACGTAGGTCCCGTCGGGGCGGCGCAAGGCCCCGCCGTCGGTCTTCCCTATGACGCCGCCGCGGCCCGCAAGGTCGCCTGCGACGCCGGCCGGACCGAGCGTTTGAGGCGTCCGGACGCCGGATGTGGAAGAGAACTCCACCGGCCGTGTCGGGGGTAGAATCTCTCGCGGCGAAGTGCCGCTCCTCGACGCGCCCGTCCGCGGCTCGTCCTCGATGATCCGGTTGCCCGGGGGCGGGCCAAACGATCCGGCGGACGGGCCGAACGGCGATCGACCGGACGGCGGCTCCGCGGCCGGCCGTTGCGGCCTTGGAGGCTCGTCCATCGCGCGTCGGCTCCCGGGCGCGCTGGCCGGCGCCGCCCCGCCTCCCCAACCGCCGCTGGTCGGCGGTACACGGTCTCCGAACGGATCGGCCCCTCCGTCAAAACCGGCAAACTGGTTCGGCGTCCCCTTGCCGGAGTCCTTTGGCGAAACGGAAGGCTCCGGCGGCCAGCCGCGGCGTCCGGTTCCGGTGCCCTTGGGGTCGTCGGAGACGACCGACACGTCCAGGTCGGGGGACCAACGCTTAGCGGCCGGCCCCGAGGTGCCCGAAAGCGGCGAGGTCACGGTGGACTTGGCCGTCTTCGTGGCCGGCAAGGAGCCTTGGGAGCCCTTGGCGGCCGGACCCTGTTTCTCCGCAG
>CAYGZI010000172.1:0-10050 GCA_964354245.1 uncultured Planctomycetaceae bacterium | reverse complement strand
GTTCCACACCCCGTCCGAGCAGCAGGTGAGTCATGAGCAGAAGCAATCGCGCCCTGTGCGGTTTCCTGGCGGGTGGGTTCCTCGTGAGCGGCATCGCGCTGGTCTGCGCGGCGGAGGAAAAGGACAAGCCCCCGGGAAAGGTCCGGCTCTACATCGGCACCTACACCTGGAAGGCCAGCAAGGGGATCTACCTCTCGCGCCTCGATCCGGCCACGGGCGCGCTGGAGGCGCCCGTCCTGGCCGGGGCAGCGACCAATCCCTCGTTTGTGGCCATCCACCCCTCGGGCCGCTTTCTCTACGCGGTCGGCGAGGTTGACCGCTTCGGCGGCCAGAAGGGCGGAGTGCTCAGCGCCTTTGCCATTGATCCGCAATCGGGCAAGCTCACGCTGCTGAATCAGCAATCCTCGCGCAGTCCCGGGCCGTGCCACGTTGCGGTCGATCGGACGGGCCGCTGGGCCCTGGTTGCCAATTACAGCGGCGGGAGCGTGGCCTGTCTGCCGATCCAGCCGGACGGACGACTCGGCGAGGCGACCGATTTTGTGCAGCACAAAGGCTCCAGCGTCAATCCGCAGCGCCAGCAAGGGCCGCACGCTCATGCCGCGTACTTCGACGCCGCGGGCCGCTTCGTCTTCGTGCCGGACCTCGGGCTGGACAAGGTGATGATCTACCGCTTTGACGCGGCCAAGGGGAAACTCGTCCCCAACGAACCGGCCTGGGTCGCGATGGCCCCCGGGGCCGGCCCGCGCCATTTGGCCTTTCATCCCAACGGGCACTTCGCTTATGTGATCAACGAGATCAACTCGACAATGACCGTGCTGGCCTACGACGCGGCCCGCGGGGCGCTCGGGCCGCTGGAAAGCGTCTCCACGCTTCCCGAGGGGTTCCGAGGGAAGAGCACGACCGCCGAGGTCTTCGTCCACCCGTCGGGCAAGTTCCTCTACGGCTCCAACCGCGGGCACGACAGCATCGCGGCCTTTGCCATCGACGCGGAGACGGGGAAGCTCCGCCTGATCGGCCACGAGCCGACGCAGGGGAAGGCGCCGCGCAACTTCGCCATCGACCCGACGGGCACGTTTCTCTTGGCCGCCAACCAGGACGGCGACAACGTCGTGGTCTTCCGCATCGACGCGCAAAGCGGCAAGCTGCAACCGACCGGCCACTCGATCAAGGTCGCGGCGCCGGTGTGCGTGGAGATGATGAGGGAATGACGAATGTCGAAAGTCAAATGACGAAGGAAGCACGAATGACGAAGCACGAAAAGACAGCCCTTCGTGATTCGTGCTTCGTCATTCGTTCGTCATTTTGATTTCGTCATTCTGGTTTCTGCTGGGCGAGCTTGACCACGCGCTGGTAGAGCTGGTCGATCTGGGCCTTCTCGACCTTGCCGTCCCAGACGGCCACGGCGTAGCGGAGCACGAGCGGCTTGCCGGACTGGATCTTCAGCGGCTCCTTGCTGAGGTTGAGCGTGGCCGCCATGTAGGCGAATCCCTCATCCATGGTGAACCACGTGGCCGGGTGGCGCGGGTTCTGGGGCAGGTCGAACATGGCCACCGTGACCGGCTTGCCGTCGGCGCTGGCCGAATAGGCGCACCAGGCCGAGCGGGCCTCGTTCGTCCCCTTCACCCCGGTCTTGCCGTCGGCATTGAGGAAGGAGCCGCCCTTGTCCATCGACAGCACGAACCGCATCCCGAGGCCGAAGTAGGGCGATCCGGTCAGCGTCGCCGAGTCTTTGCCGGGGGGCGTTTCCAGGACGAGCTGCCCGCCGACGAGCGTGGCCTTTGAGTCCGCCACGCGGCCGACGACCATGGTCCGCGTCTCCTGCAAGAGAAGCTTATCGTTGGGCGGGGCGACCCAATCGATCTTCTGGGTCCCGACGGCCCAGCTCCGGCCGTCGCGCTCGATCACCTGCGGCGCCTGCCCTTCGCGGTGCTTCTGGAGGCCGAACTTGTCCCCCTCCGCCCAGAAATCGACCCCGTCCACCGCTACGGCGAACATCAGGCCGTGGTGGTGCTTGTGGTCGATCGGCGAATCGCGGAGCACGTTGACCCCGCCCGGCGAGTAGAGCTCGGCCAGGTAGGGCTTGGCCGGGTTCTCGACGTACTGGTACTTGGCCAAGGGCTTGTCGGCGAGCTTGAAGACGACGGCGGATTGATCCGCCTCGACGCGAAGGTCCGCCTGGCCGTAGGCCGCGGCGCCGGCCAAGAAGAGAATGCCTGCGCCGAGGGCCGCGGCCCACTGCGGAAGAAGGCGTCTTTGTCCCAGAATTCCCGCGTGCCTGGACATCTTTACAGCCTCCGTCAGAGAATGACATGTCGAACACGGCGGGCAAGCCCGCCCGCTGCGCGATTCGGTTCCGCAGCGTCCCCATTAGGATAACTCGGCTGCTGCCGGGTGCAAGCATCGCGAAGGCAAACCGTCGGAGGGGGTTATTGACGCCGCCGGGGTTTGTGCCATAGTCATTGAGGCCAAACCGCTCCCGGCTGATGATGGAACTCGCGACCCAATACCCGCACCACTTGGCAAAGCTCGTGGCCGCCCGCCTTCGCGCCGACTATGGGCGCTCGCCGCCGGAGACCGCGATCTGCCGCCTGCTGGAAACCCTCTACTTCGCCAGCCTCAAGACCGCCGAGGGACGCCCCATCCGCTGCACGGTGGATTACGTGGACCCGAAGGGGGAAGAGGCGGAGCCGCCGGCCCGCGGGCCGGCGGACCGGTGGACCTACGTCCGCTTCGATCCCCCTTTGCCCTTCGACGTGCGGACCCTGACCAAGCTGGGCCGGGCGGCCGACCCGACGGTGGCCTCGCTGGCGGCATTCTGCGACAGCAAGAACCGCCTTTTCATCTGGGCGATGGTGGACCAGGAGCCGCGTTACGGCGAGGAGGTTTTGCCGGAGCCCGCCGCGGTCCCGCGGCCCGGCATGTTCCGGGCGACCATCACCGGGCCGGGAAACATCTCCGTCTGCTCCAAGTCTTCCCTGGTGGGCAGCCTGGTGCAAAACGCCTTGGTGCAGGAGCACCACAACGTGCTCTGGTCCGGGCCCGTGTATGCCATGCTCAAGGAGAATCTGGAGGCGACGATTGCGGAGCGGTTTCCGGCCACAGACCAGTCCGGAGGCAGCGCGTGGAGGCAGGAACTCCTCTTACGGTGGATCAACTCGGTCTGCCGGATCCTGGTCGAGGCAGAGCGCTATCGTCAGGGGGGCGGGCTGCTGATTGTCCGCCACGAGTCACCGGAGGACCTCAACGTCAACTACGTGCTCCGCTACGACCGGCTGCTTAAGGCCCTCGTGGACTTGGCACAGGGCCGTGTCCTCCATCGCCATTTGAGCATCGGCAACGAGGCGGCAGGGCTGCAGGACGACCTCGGCCGGCAGAAGAGCGAAGTCCTGGGGGCGATCCGCTTCATTGCGTCCCTCTCCTGCGCGGACGGCGTCGTGCTCTTGGACAAGGCGATGGCCGTGCGCGGATTCGGCGCGGAGCTGCGGACCGCGAGCCCGATCCACGACGTGTTCCTTGCCGGCGACGCGCCGGCCACGGCCGCGCGCCTACGGCGCGTGGACTTGACCCGCTTCGGCGCCCGGCAACGGGCGATGATCCGTTATTGCGACGCGCACGCCGGCTCGCTGGGACTGGCCATCTCCCGGGACGGCGACATCCAGGCCATGACGCGGATCGGCCAACGGCTCGTTCTCTGGGAGAACATCGACTGCAAACCCGCGACCGCCGGTCGCGCACCATAAAGCCGCGACCGTTGGTCGCGCCTTCGTCAAGTTTGCGACACTTCGGTCGGAACCATCCAACCTGGGGAGACTCCCGTATGCGACTGATCATTGCCCTGTTGTCTTTCGCCATCGCCGCCCAAACCACCGCGGCCGAGCCCGCCGGGAAAGCCGATTCCCCCAAGGCCAAGAAGCTCATCGAGTGGGGCTGGGACGAGCCCGGCACCAAGTTTATGCGGGAGAACGTCGAGAAGATGGAACGATTCCCGTTTGACGGCGTCGTGTTCCACGCGGAGGGGAGCCGCGGCGGCTCGCTGGCCTGGGACGTCTGGGGCCAGCGCAAGTTCGAGCTTGCGGAGTTCCAGCCGGCGATCGACGATCTCCGCGCAACCCGCTTCCGCCGGCTCACCGAGCTTTTCCTCCGGGTTAACGTGACGCCGGGAGCGGTCGACTGGTTCGACGACGCGGCCTGGGCCGTCGTGCTCAACAATTTTGGGGTCGCCGCGCAGGTGGCCAGGGACGGCGGCGCCCGCGGCTTCATGTTCGACGTCGAGCAGTACAACTCCCAACCCTTCGACTACCGCAAACAGAAGCACCAGGCCGCCAAGCCCTTTGCCGACTACCGGGTCAAGGTCCGCCAGCGGGGCCGCGAGTGGATCGGCGAAGTCGCCGGGCGATACCCTCAAATCACGGTGCTGCTGCCGTTCGGCTACAGCATTACGCAGCCGCGCCCCGGCGCGGACCGCTCGACGGCCGGCTACGGCCTGCTGGCCGATTTCCTCGACGGAATGCTGGAGGCTTGTCCCGGGAAAGTCCGCATCGTGGACGCCTGGGAATCCTCTTACCCGTACAAGAAGGCCGAGCAGTTCGCCCGGGCATACGAGACGATCAAGGTGAAGTCGGCCGGCGGGAGCGCCGTGCCGGAGAAGTATGGCCGCGTCGAGGCGGGCTTCGGCCTGTGGATGGATCACGATTGGCGCCAGAAGGCGTGGAACACCAGCGACTTTTCCAAGAACCACTTCACGCCCGCCGAGTTCGAGCAGGCGGTGCGCGCGGCCCTGGAGAGAACCGATTGCTACGTCTGGATCTACACCGAGCAGCCGCGGTGGTGGACCGGCGAGCGGCTCCCGCAGGCATACGTGGACGCGCTCGCGCGGGCGCGTCAGCCCGCGCCCGGCCCCCGGTAGACGCGGTGGCGGAGGATGTTCTTGTCGGAGGTGAGCGGTCCGGGCGTCTTGTCGTCGCGGAGGATGGTGTAGAGCATGTCGAACTTGGCGTCCAGGTCGTCGGCATAGTGAATGAGGAGGGCCTCGGGCGTCATGGGCGGCTTGGGTGAGCCCCATTCCGGCAGGCGTTGGTGGGCGATGATCGCGTGCTCCAGGCGGAGGAGCGAATCGGCGTCGAGTCCCGCTTGCGCCCCGGCCTCGCGGACCATGTCGCGGCCCAAGAGCAGGTGGCCGATCATTGCCCCGGGCGCGGTGTAGACCGTGTCGGCCGGCTGCTGCTCCAGCTCTTCGAGCTTGCCGATGTCGTGCAGGACCGCCCCGGCCGCCACCAAGGCGCGGTCCAGCGGCGGCTGCATGTCGGGATACTTCCGGGCGTACTTCTCGGCCAGGTAGAGACAAGTCCGGGTGACGCTGAGCGTGTGCTCCAGCAACCCGGCGACAAATGCGTGATGGTGCCGCCGCGCCGCCGGGTGACTGAGCAGCTTCTGCCGATTGGCCGCGAGGATCGAGTCGACGGTCTGGCGTAGGGCCCCCGCGGGAATCTCCTTCCGGGCGATCGCCAGGAGTTCCTCGAACATCTCCTCCGGGCAGAACCGCGATTGGGGTAAACACGTCGTGGGGTCGAAGCCGTCCGCCGCGTCGGCATCGGTCACTTCGCGGATCTTGCGGATGTCCAGTTGCGGCCCGTAGCTGGTCTCGCGATAGGTGGCCCGGACCTTGTAGAACGCGCCCGGGGTCCAGCGCTGGCGGCAGTCGGCGGCCAGGGGGGAATTGTCCCAGATGGGAAAGCTGACTTCGCGCCTGGCGTCGCGGAAAGTGACCTTCAAGTAGGGCTTTCCGTCCCGCGTGAGAAGCTCCTCTTTGCCGGTGAGGAGGACGAAGAGGTCGGCCTCCTGTTCGGGCTCCATATCCGAGAGGCGGACGACGGGCATCGGCGCGGGAGGCATGGCGGTCGCTCCGGGGCATAAACCGCCCCCACTATAGCCCCACGTCCTATCCGGTGGAAGGGGGCGATTGTTCCCGCACGGCCACTCTTCTTGAAGATCCCCTAACCCGCCACCCGAAGGCAGATCCAGGGACCTTGCGGCAAGCAGTGGCACACGGCGCCGGCCGCTAAACGGCGGAGAATGGATCCTGCGCTCATGCGTACCTTGCGACCGCGACCGATCCCGCCCAAGCCGCCAATGGCTGCCCAGACCGCCCGGTCATGGCTCGAAGGCTTCCTGGAGTATGCCGCCGGGGAGTGTCACCTCGCCGACAACACCCTGGCCGCCTACCGCCGGGACCTGGACCGCTTCTTCCTTTGGCTCAACGGGCGGAGCATCCCGGAGCTTTCGATCCGCGACCTGGCCGACTACGCCACCTGGCTCCACGCTCAATCGCTCGGCCCGGCCACGCTGGCAAGACACCTGGTGTCGCTGCGGGTTTTCTTCCGCTATTTGCAGTTGGAGGGAGTGCTGCAAGACAACCGGGCCGAGCTTCTGGGTAGCCAGAAACTCTGGGAGCGGGTGCCCAAGGTCCTCAGTCCCCAACAGGTGGACCGGCTCATGGAGAGCCCGAGACCGCACGACCCGTTCTGGCGCCGCGACCAGGCCCTCCTGGAACTGCTCTATGCCACGGGCTGCCGGGCCTCGGAGATTTCGCACCTCGAATGCCGCGACGTACACCTGGACGAAGGGTTCTGCCGGTGCAGCGGCAAGGGGAACAAAGAGCGGGTGGTCCCGCTCGGCCAGCGGGCCGCCGACGCCGTACACGCCTATCTGGCATACGAGCGGGGACAACTCGCCGCGCGGGCACCCTCGGATCCACCTTGGCTCCTCTTGTCGTACCGCGGGCGGCGCCTGCGCCGCGAGCGGATCTGGGAGCTGATGAAGCACTATGCCCGGCGCATCGGCGCCCCCTCCGCGATCAGTCCGCACACCCTGCGCCACAGTTTTGCCACGCACCTGCTGGCGGGCGGGGCGGACCTGCGCCAGGTTCAAGAGATGCTCGGCCACGCCAGCATCGCCACCACGCAGATCTACACCCACGTGGACGCCTCGCGGCTGAAGGCGGTCCACAAGCGGTTTCATCCGCGGGCGTGAGGGGAAAGGATGAGGGATGAGGGATGAAGCGAGCATCACTTTTCCTTCATCCCTCATCCCTCATCCTTCATCCCTGTTTTTCCAGCGCCTTGCACCACCGGCTCTCTTTGTACTGGCCCTCCAGCATCCGCCGCGTCTCCTGGGCGCGCCCGAAGTTCTTCAGGTCCTGCCATACCTGGACCAGGTGGTAGAGGGCCTCGGCGTGGGCATTGCCGTCCGCCGCGTAGAGCGTCTCGACGTGGAGGAAGGCGAAGAGGGCCTCTTGCGTGCGGCGGGCCTTCTGCAGGGCCACGCCCAGCGTGTTGTACGCCCTCGCCAATAGCGACACGTCGTCCGGGTCCGCCTTGGCGATCACGTCGTTGGCGATCTTGATCGCCTCGTCGGTCTTTTGGGTCTCGGCCAGGCACCGGGCCTTGCCCAACGTGGCGGCGAGGTGCTGGGCCTGCGTCAGATCGTCCGTGGCGCTCATCTCCAGCACGCCCTCGAACGACTTCATCGCCTCTTGCGGCTTGCCCTCCGCCAACAGCACGTGGCCCACGGCCACCGCGGCCCGCATCTTGTAGTCCGGCCACGGGGCCTTGCCCATGCGATCATAATACTTCCGCGCGTCGCCGTACTGCACGTTGGCCACCAGCAGGTCGCCGACCATCTGGTTGGCTTCGAGGTAGTGGTAGTTCTGCGGGTAGTTTTTGACGAAATCCGCCATCAGTTTCCCTGCCTCGCTGATTTCCAGCCCGCCCGACAGTGCCAGGCGCGAGGCGGCCAGCGCCGTATAGAACTCGACGTCTTGCTTGACCTCGGCGCGTGTTACCTCGTCCTTGATCGCCTCCAAGGCCGACATGGCCTCCTCGTACCGGCCCGAGGCAATCGACGTGCGGGCCTTTTTCAGGGGACTCGGCTCCTCGTCAAAGTCGATGACCTGGATCTGGTTGACGGGGACGGTTTCGTTTTTCATCGCCGTGGCGATCGTCACCTCCAGCGAGGTCATTTGGACGAGCTTGCCCGAATATCGGGTCCTGGCCGTTTTAATGACGTCGGCTGCCCAGATCGTTGAGCCGGCGGCCAGCCAAGCGGCCAGCGCGAGGGCCCAAGGTCGCGCGGTCACGGAGGATCTCGCGATCCGGAGGCGATCGGTCATGTCTCATCTCCCCTAGACTTCCCATACTCCCTGCCCGCATAGTCTCATCCTACCACTTTCTGCGGATGATTGCCAACGAGCGCGAGTTGACTTCCGGTCGCCGGCCGGGATACTCAGGAGGACAGGCAAATGGACCGGGGAGGTTCCATGAAACGAGCGAAGATCAGCATCATCGGGGCCGGCCACGTAGGCGCGACGACAGCCCAGTGGTGTGCGGCCGCCGAGCTGGGCGACATCGTCCTGGTGGATGTCCCTCAGACTGAGGGGATGCCCAAGGGCAAGGCCCTCGACCTGCTTCAGGCGTCGCCCATTGTCGGCTTCGATGCCCAAATCGTGGGCACCACCAGCTACGAAGAGACCGTGGCAAGCGACGTGGTGGTGATCACCGCCGGGGTGCCCCGCAAGCCGGGAATGAGCCGCGACGACCTGCTGGCCACCAATGCCCGGATCGTCGGCGCAGTCGCCGCCGAGATCAAACGGACGAGCCCCGAGGCGATCGTGATCGTCGTCAGCAACCCGTTGGACGCCATGGTGCAGCGGGCCTATCAGGTGACGGGCTTTCCGCCCCGCCGGGTGATGGGACAGGCGGGCACGCTCGATTCGGCCCGGTTCCGCACGTTCATTGCGATGGAGTTGGGCGTCAGCGTCGAGGACGTGTCGGCGATGCTTCTGGGCGGACACGGCGACACGATGGTGCCGCTGACCAGTTGCAGCGCCGTCGGAGGAATCCCGGTCACGGCACTCGTTGCGCCCGAGCGCCTGGACGAGATCGTCCGCCGCACGCGCGAGGGCGGGGCGGAGATCGTCGGGCTGTTGAAGACCGGCAGTGCCTACTTCGCGCCCGCGGCCGCGACGGCGCAAATGGTCGAGGCGGTCGTCCGCGACAAGAAGCGGGTCCTGCCGTGCGCGGCGTATTGTGAGCAGGAGTATGGCGTTGGTGGCTATTTCGTGGGCGTGCCCGCGGTCCTGGGCAGCGCCGGAGTGGAGCGGATCATCGAGTTGCCGTTGAGCGGGCGTGAGCAAGCGGCGTTCCAAAAGAGCGTCGAAGCCGTCAGAACGCTGGTGGAATCGATGAATCGCTTGACCGCCGGGGGTCCCTCGAACGGATGCGCGCAGTGATAGCATCTCACCCGCGCGGACTTTCTTGCAGCGAATCCGCGTCCTGTGGTTGACACGCCGGACGGAGATGGTTTACAGTTGGCCTTTTCCTTCCGGCAGTTCTCGAACACGGGACGTTCCGGGAATGATGAACCGATCTGAACACCTGACCCCTCACTCTCTACTCGGCAAGAAGACGTTCGCCAGTCCCTCCTTCAATATCGAGTCGGCCTCGGTGGCCTTGCCTGCGCACGACGCGTCGCGGGCGATCTTCGCCCCGCTGCACTATGAGCCGAACTACGGGTATCCGCTCTTGGTGTGGCTGCACGGGCCGGGAGGCGATGAGCGGCAACTGATGCGGATCATGCCGCTGGTGAGTATGCGGAACTACGTGGCAGTCGCGCCGCGAGGATTCCGCACGCTCTCGCGCGACGGAGGTCACGAAGGCTGGGGGTGGTCCCAAGACCTCCGGCACATCCAGGCGGCCGAGCAGCGGGTCTTCGAGGGCATCGAGGTCGCCGGGCGCAAGTTCTGCGTCGCGCCCGACCGCGTTTTCCTGGCCGGGTTCGATTGCGGCGGCACGATGGCCTTCCGGATCGCGATGAGCCATCCGGACCACTTCGCCGGCGTGATCTCCATCGGTGGGCCCTTCCCCAGCGGGCTGACCCCGTTCGGCCAATGGACCCAGGCCCGCCGCTTGGCTGTCTTCCTGGCGGTGGGACGCCACAGCCAGGAGTATCCTTCCGACCGGGTCTGCGGGGACCTCCGTCTGTTGCATACAGCCG